>JBGQIT010000006.1:0-21750 GCA_041498575.1 Gemmatimonadaceae bacterium | reverse complement strand
GTCGCCGACATCTGCTTCGCGGAACGAACCGCGTCGGGGGTCTCTTCGAGCAGACGGCCGATCTCGTTGTCGGTGGGATCGCGCTTGAGGACCTGCGAGAGCACGGTCTGCGCCCGGGCCAGCTTGATCAGCTGCGAATTCTGATTGAGCGGAATTCGAACGCTCCGAGTCTGTTCCGCCAGCGCCTTGAGAACTGCCTGGCGAACCCACCACACGGCGTACGAAATAAACTTCACGCCCTGATCGGGGTCGAACTTTCTCACTGCCTTGAGCAGGCCTTCATTGCCGATCGCGACGAGCTCGCCAAGGTCGAGACCGTGGCCCTGATACTTCTTGACGTACGAAATTACGAATCTGAGATTCGCGGTGACCAGCCGCTCTGCTGCCTTTTCGTCGCCAGCCTGCGCGCGACGCGCCAAACGCCGCTCTTCTTCGGCGTCGGTGATCAGTGGAAGCTTTTGTATGTCCTGGAGGTACTGGTCGAACGCGGTGGAGGGGGAGGAACGGAAGAAGCCTTTGGATCTACTCTCGCCCGTTGTCTGCATAAGCCCCTTGGCAGAGACATTACCGACCGGCGTGCCTGGGTGACGCGCCTGGTATGCTGGACGCGCACGTTAACTAGGGGCGCACTCTACCGTCAACAGCCACATTTCGTGCCAAGTTCAAGCCTGCGGATCTTTGGGCTTCGTTCGGGTTGTGGCAGTTACAATCCCGATTCCGATGGCGATGATGGCCCCCACAGTGACCCAAGTGGATGAAACACCGAGCAGAATGGCGGCGATCGCCAAGCCGATGATGAGGACGATGAATCCGATCAAGTAGGTGCTGAACGAGGACATTAAGCGCTCTCGGTTAGAATTTTCGCGGGTGAATCGAGCAATTGTAGGGCCAATTGCGGCAACAAGAAACGCGGCTGTCAGCGCCTCGCGAGTCCGTCCCAACGGGTAGGCATGAGCGAATCGTTCGGAATCTGCTCGACTTCGCGCGCGACGAGTACGGCGTTGCCCCAGTGACGTCCGAAGCGCGCGGCTTCCTTGCAGTCCGGGTTCCAGATGTCGAGCGTCGCACCAAGCACATTGCCGCCGGTGTCGTCCACGAGATAGCGTCCGAGGTATTCCTGCCCGAGGAAGACCTCGACGTAACGGGCGAGCGGGAAGATTCTGGGATCGGCCGCAACGATTCCATGCCGAGTCTGGCGTCCGCGACGGGTCTCACCCTGCACGCAGTACTGTGTGAGTGACACCGGGATGGTGGTGCCGTTTTCGGCGCGAGCGAACTTGGATGGAATGAGCGGAATGATGCCTTTTTTCATCTTGATCGCTTCGTGAGCCGTAGCGCGGGCGATTCTCGCGGCGACCGGGAACACGTCGACGCCATCCGCAATGGGCTTCGTCACGGCTGTCGTTGCCTTCGCAACTCTTGCGGCTGTGGACGGAAGTGCCCTTGCAATGTCCGATACGGTCTCCGTCAGTGGACCGCCGAGCGTCCCCGCTGCCTCGGCGATGTTCTCGACCTCGCCCATGTCTTCGGGCTCGAGCTGCGGTCCCTTGGTTGGTGGAATCTCGATTCCGGCAAGGACGACAGGAGCAAGCGATGGGAGCGCGATTGCGCCCGTGCCGACCAGGGCAACTGCGAGGGTAACGGCGATGATGGTGCGAAGGACCTCTGCTCGCCGAGGCCGGCGGACGCCGTCGCTAACGGCCTTCGGAGCGAGGGTAGGCCGAGAGATTCTGCTGATTTTCATGCAACACCTCCCGAAGTTGATCGTCACCGACTGGAACAGTCCATCCCGTTTCTGCCGCCGCCATCGCGCCAACGCGAAGGGGAAGTGCTAACCGCGTCTTGCCCGATACTCCCTTCTTATCCGATCTCATCGCCTCAATGACCGCGTCCGGTTCGATGCCGGGGGGAAGGTCAGTCTGGAGTCCCGCGGACTGCAGCGCTTTTGTGATTGTAGCTGCCGTTCCGGTCTGGGCTACGCCGATCAGTTCGGCGAGCCTGCTCTCCAGTGCCATCCCGATTGCGACCGCCTCACCATGAAGCAGTGAGTAGCCGCTAACCAGCTCGACGGCGTGGCCAATCGTGTGGCCAAAATTGAGAGTTTTTCTAAGGCCTTCCTCCCGTTCATCACGTGAGACAATGTCGGCCTTGATCTCCATGCTACGGACGATGAGCGAGAGCATCCTGTCACTCGTCGAACCGGTGGTTCCCGACAGCATTTCTGAAGCACTGCTGGCGACCAGACGAAGATAAGGCTCGTCCGCGATTACGCCATGCTTGACAATCTCTGCAAAACCCGAACGCATTTCCTTAAGTGGAAGTGTGGCAAGGACTTGGGGGTCGGCAAGCACAGCAGCAGGAGGATGAAAAATGCCCACCAGATTCTTGCCCGCCGGGGTATCCACGGCCGTTTTCCCGCCGATCGAGGCGTCGACCATGGCGACCAAAGTGGTGGGTACCTGGACCACCGGAATTCCACGCATATATGTGGCTGCGACGAACCCTGCGAGATCACCGACGACCCCACCTCCCAGCGCAATCACGGCCGAGTCGCGGCCATACCTTTTGGTGAGCATCTGGTCGGTCAGCCGCGCCCAGGTTTCCCGGGTCTTGTTCGACTCTCCGGCGGGTATCGTCAGGACCTCTGCGCTACCCTTTTCGAGCTGGTCCCCGACCATTTTCGCGTACAGCGGACCGACGTTGGAATCCGTGATGAGGACGTACCGATGGGCAGGGGCGAGCCTGCGGACAATTTCGCCTGTCCTGGCCAGAAGTCCGGATGCAACCAGGATGGTGGATGCACCAAGCCGGATTTCGCGCGGCGATGCGGATCCGCTGGTTTGCCGTGGCGACCAGCCGGACGGGTCCCGGGGCTGGGGTGGCGTTACCAGGTTACTTCGCCTGCACCCGTGCGTACGTTCGCGACACGCGCGAGCATGAAGAGGAGATCCGACAGCCTGTTCAGATAAATCACGACGAGCGACGGAATCTCAACCTCTCGTTGAAGGTGCACGACCCTCCGCTCGGCTCGCCGGCAAACGGTTCGGGCGACGTGGAGGACCGCGCCTTTGCGACTTCCGCCGGGAATGATGAAGGCCTTGAGCGGCTCCAGCTCCTCCTCGCAGTCGTCGATCGCACGCTCGAGGTCCTTGATCCGGCGCTCATCGATGTTCGCCTTGCTCAGGTGGCTATGCATCTTCGCCAGGTCCGGGGTGGCGAGGAGAGCGCCGATGCTGAAGAGGTCGCGTTGCATCGGGACCAGGACCTCATCGATGCGCGGGAGTGGCTCGACAGCCCGCGCCATGCCGATGACGGCGTTCAGCTCGTCGACGTCGCCATAGGCCTCGACGCGCGGGTCGTCCTTCTGGACCCGGCCGCCGCCGAAGAGTCCCGTGTCACCGGAGTCGCCGGTCTTCGTATAAATCTTCATTCGGCTGGAAATCTACGATTATCTGAAATCGAACGATTATCTATGGATGGGAACGGCGAACTGAAGACTACCTGCCAGGGGCTGTCAGAAGCAGAGGTGACGGCTGCGGGCGCATGATCCTTGAGCACCGGCTTGCAGTGGCCCGAATCGAAAACTAAGCCCACAGCCATCAACTACGCCTCTCATAGCCCCAAGCAGGTAGTCTTCAGCTCGCCGTTTTCACTCGGCAGGTAGTCGTCAGTTGTAGTTTCAATACCTTCCCTCACGGTGAGCCAGTTTTGACGGTGCCCTTGAACGACGACGAAGAATTGCCCGATACCGAATTTCCGCTCGGCGATGGGACGGCCGAGACCGCGGCAACGGTCTATTGTCCCTACTGCAATGAATCGGTCGAGATCGCGATCGATCCCGGCGGCGGATCGGCGCAAGAGTACGTCGAGGATTGCGAAGTCTGTTGCCAGCCGTGGAGCGTGAGCGTGCAATACCGTGAGGACGGCACGGCCAAGGTGAGTATAGAACCGCTCGACGAGTAAGCCTCTTCCCTCGCGGCGGCGGCCGAAGCCTATCGACCCGCCCGCGCCGCTCTCCACTCGGGCTCGAGGATAGAGTAGACCGCGAGCGTTTCGAAGTGATTCCACTTGATGGCCCAATCCCGCTCGACCCCCTCGGGCTGCATGCCGAGCTTCTTCATTACTTCGCCGGATGCGGGATTGCGAAGGAAATGGCGCGCCTCGATTCTGTGCAGACCCAGCACTTCGAATCCGAAATCGATGAGACGCCGGCTCGCCTCAGTCGCGTAGCCGCGGTTCCAGAACTTAAGGGCGATCCAGTATCCCAGTTCGGCGCGGCGATGCTCGGGCTTGATCATGAGACTGATTGCACCGACCAGGGCGCCGGTATCCTTTGCGGCGATCGCGAAGGTTGCGCTGCTTCCGTCGTTCCAAGCCGGCTCGTGAGCTTTGATCCACTCGGCCGCCCCGCCGTGGGGATACGGGTGAGGGATGTTGAGCGTCGTGTCGGCGATCTCACGCATTCCGGCGAGTCGCTCGACGTCGAACGCATCGTCGGGAATGAAGGGGCGGAGCGTCAGGCGTTCGGTCGTGAGCGTCGGCTGCTCGTTTCGAACCCGCGCTTCTACAAAAGACCGCATCGCTCAGCTTCCTTTCTGGCGCGGATGAGAGTCAGGAGCATTCCGGCATCTCCCAGTCCGATGCCTCCAAAGAAAAAAAGGCCCGCGTAACGCGAATCAGTGGTGCGGAACGACCAATACATGAGTGAGAGTCCGACGAAAAACCAAACGACGTATTCGAAGCCGAAGCGAAGATACAGGGATCTCTTCTGAGATCTCACTGCCTTTTCAAACTGTTCGAGCTCGAGTGCACGCTCCTCGATCGTCAGAGCGCGCCGATGCCAGAGCGGAACGAGCGCGGGTGAATCAGGCAACCGGTTTGGGGGTCTCGGCCCGTTCCGGAAATAACCGTCGGATGACAGCTCCCAGCTCGTCGATGACCAGCGTCAGGAGCACGAGCAAACCGAACATTATCACAAAAAAGCCGACGAATGATACGTGCTGCATGCCGCGCAACTGTCTCGCAACTTCTAACTGCGGATCCGTCCTGAGTCGGTCGGCCCTCTGCTGAGTCTGGACAACCAGCGCATACGCAATCGGGAGAGCAACGATCCATGCCGCCACGACGCGTGATTGGAAAGACTGCATACTGGCGATTTCTCCTTGCGCGAAAGTCATAACCGACCGCTCTCTTGCCCTATCGAAGAGTCTAGGGCGCTGCAGCTGAAGCCGCCAGAAGCCTCGGCGCGGTGGGGATGGGACTTCCCGCTACTATATATTTCGCGTCAGAATGACCCACGAGATAACCGACATCACCGTCATCGGCGGCGGTCCAACCGGGCTGTTCGCCTCTTTTTATACGGGAATGCGCGGGGCGACCGCCCGGATCGTCGACGCGCTGCCGCAACTCGGCGGACAGCTGACGGCGCTCTACCCCGAGAAGTACATCTTCGATGTCGGGGGATTCACGAAGATACTGGCCAAGGATCTCGTCAAGGCTCTAGCCGAGCAGGCGTCGCAGTTTCCCTTCCAGTCGCACCTGAACCAGAACGTCACCGCCCTCGAGCGGAACGACGATCACTTCGTCCTTATCACAGAGACCGACCGCTTCCCCACACGCGCGATCGTCATCGCCGGGGGGATCGGCGCCTTCTCTCCCCGGCGTCTGCCGCAGGCCTGCGCGGAGCCGTGGTACGGCCGTGGAATCTTCGATCGCGTGTCGGATCCAGAGGAGTTCCGCGGGCAGAGCATCGTTATCATCGGCGGCGGCGACTCGGCGTTCGACTGGGCGCAGCAGCTGCGCGACCGCGCCAAAGCGGTGACGCTAGTCCATCGGAGCGACAAGTACCGGGCGCATGGAGCGACCATCGCCGACGTTCAGGCCGCGGCATCATCGGATGAGGGACGTACGACACTTTTGCCGTTTCACGAGCTGCACGACGTGCTGTCGCGGGACGGCAAGCTCACGGGTGTGACGGTGCGCGAGGTCAAAGCAAAGACGACTCGGGACATCGACGCGGATGTCGTCCTGCCCATGCTCGGCTTCCACAGCGACATCGGCGCGCTGGCCGAGTGGGGATTGAACTGCGAGAAAGACGAGATCGTCGTGAACAGCCTGATGGAGACAGGGCGGCCAGGGATCTACGCCGCCGGTGACATCACGACCTATCCCGGCAAGCTAAAACTGATCGCAACCGGATTCGGCGAGGCCGCAACCGCGGTGAACCAGGCTGTGCACTGGATCTATCCCGATAAGAAGGTGAATCCGGGTCACAGCTCCAACATGGCGATCTTCGGACAGAAGGACGATTAGCTGGGCTCGTCCAGGGCTCCGCTCGCGGCAAGCGGATGGGCGCTGCGCTCCTCCTTTGCCGCACGCACGCAAAGGATCCAGGTGAGCATCGCGGTGCCGAGTGTCACGGCAAGATCGGCGAAATTGAAGGTCCAGAAGCGGTGCGTGCCGATGCCGATGTCGATGAAATCGACGACTCCCCGCGCGGAGCGGATGCGGTCGAGAAGGTTGCCGACCGCGCCGCCGCAGATGAGCGCGATCGAAGCGATCTGGAACCGGTCTTCACGCGGAGTCTGCCGGTACATGTAGGCGAGAACGAAAAGTGTCCCGAGAGACAGAACCACGAACCACCAGCGGGACGATGGCCCGAGCGAAAAGCTCATGGCTCCTTCGGGATTGTACGCGAGTGTGAAGCGCAGGACATCGTCGATGACGTCGTGCGGAATGTATGGCGGCGATAGCTGACTGACGGCGAATCGTTTGCTCGCGACATCCACGAGGATGGTCGCGAGAAAGATCGTCCAGAATTTATTGGCTCGTTGCGGCATGAATCTCGTTAGGGTGTTTCATCCCTACGGCGGCGAACACGGATGCGTTTCGTCGCGGGCTGGGGCTGGTGCTTCATAAGAGCATTATAGATTCCAGTACACCGAACTCCAATCGAAAGACGACGAGGCAGGATGGCGCGAAACCCCGACAATCAGAGCAGGAATCCGCTTCATTATCACCTGATTGGAATTGGTGGTACGGCGATGGCCTCACTCGCGGGCCTCTTGAAGTCCGCGGGTCATACGGTCACCGGCTCCGACGAGAACGTATACCCGCCAATGTCGACGGGGCTCCAGGAGATGGGTATTGCCTACGCCCAAGGGTATCGCCCGGAGAACCTCGAGCCGCGGCCGGACATTGTGATCGTCGGCAACGCCATCTCACGAGGGAACCCCGAGCTGGAGGCCGTGTTAGTCCAGAAGCTTCGCTACACCTCGGCCGCCGCTACCATAAAAGAGGAGTTCATCTGGGGCCATCACTCGATGGCGGTGGCCGGCACGCACGGAAAGACGACGACCACATCGCTGCTGGCATGGGTGCTCGAATCGGCGGGACTCAACCCGAGCTTCCTGATCGGCGGGGTCGCCGAGAACTTCGGAACGTCCTATCGACTTACGGACTCGCATTATTTCGTGATCGAGGCCGACGAGTACGATACGGCGTACTTCGACAAGGGTCCGAAGATGTGGCACTACCTCCCGGACACCGCGATCGTCAACAACATCGAGTTCGATCACGCCGACATCTATCGCGACGAAGAGGCGTACAAGTTCGCGTTCGCGCGTTTCATCAATCTCATTCCAAAAAACGGAGTGCTGGTCGCGGGTTGGGATTCGCCGATCATGCGGGAGCTGGCGCCGAAATCCTTCGCGCCCGTGGAGTCGTTTGGGTACGGAGATGACGCTTCGCCCGCGCCGCCGAATCAGCCGCATTGGCACGCCCGCGATGTCGAATTCAGCGAGAGCGGAACGCGGTTCCGGGCTTTTCGATCGGACAAGGAGTGGGGAGCGGTCGATACGCCACTCGCCGGCGCCTTCAACGTCCGAAACGTTCTGGCCGTGATTGCCGCGGCGGAAGCCGTGAAGGCGGATCGGGATGGCGTGCGCGAAGGGCTTCGCACCTTCGCCAGCGTAAAGCGACGGATGGAAGTGCGCGGCGAGGTACGCGGCGTGACCGTGATCGACGACTTCGCCCACCATCCAACCGCCATTCGTGAGACAATCGACGCGATCAGGCAGAAGTACAAGGGCCGCCGCATCGTTGCGGTATTCGAGCCGCGCAGTTACACGGCGCAGCGGCGCGAATTCCAGAACGATTACGTCCGGGCCTTCAAAGACGCGGACGAGATCGTGTTTGCGTCGTTGTTTCGGCCGGACCGGTACACGAAGGAAACCGCGCTCGATCTCCAGCAGTTGGTGCGGGACCTGGGCTCGAACGGCAAAGGAGCAAAGGAGCTCAAGGACGCCGACGCCATCGTGGCCGATCTCTCGCCCCGGCTAAAGGAGCAGGACGTCGTGCTGATCATGTCCAATGGCGGATTCGGCGGAATCCATCAGAAATTGCTCGACGCCCTTGGCGGGCAGAGGACTGAGAACTGACTGCGGAGGACTGCGGGCCAACTGCTATTTCGGATTGCTGACTGATTGCGGATTGGGAGACTAACTTCGAACTGCGGACGAATACCCAACTTGCTGTTAGTCCTAGATCCGCAGTTAGTCCCCCAATCCGTAGTTAGTCTGCGGTTCGCAATAGCAGTTGGCCCGCAGTCCTCAGCAGTTAGTTCTCAGTCCTCAGTTGCGAGGTCAGATTCTCTTTCTTGGCGCGACGGGCGTGAGTTTGGCCGAGCCGGTCTTCGCGATGATTCCGAGTTTCAGTACCGTGTTCCAGTTTCGGCCGGTGCCGCGACCAAGGCGCTTTTCGATCATCGCGTGAGTCAGCTTGGAGCGGCCCTGTCCGTTCGGATAGAAAATGTAGGCTTGTTTGCCCTTCGCTTTTATAATCTCTGGGCTGGTGATGTCCGCCTGGAGCGCGGCGATGACTTCGGGCTTGGGCGCGCTCTTCAGGAAGAGAACCACCAGGTGCCCAGGATCCCGCTCGGCTTCCTTGCGAAAAGGATTCTGCCGGATCACGCTCTTCCACTCCTCGGGAGTGCGCACGAAAAAATCGACTTCGAGCGAGAGTCTGTCCGCGGCTTCCGACTCCAGAAAGCGCTCGAGCTCAGCACCCGTTCGCACCTTGCTCGTGAAAATGAGATTCCCGCTCTGGAGGAGCGACCTGGCGTCCTGGAGTCCCACCTGCGTTATGAAATTGCGCAAATCGGTCATGCCGATCTGCCGGTGTCCGCCGACGTTGATGCCGCGGAGGAGGGCGATATGAGTTGTCAGAGGGAGCCGTCAGCAGTGATCGACACGCCAACAACCTAGCGAGAGCGCCTTTTTGGCGCGAGCGCCCATTTTCTCGCGGCGTCACGTCCGCGCGGAAGGTTCTCGATCGCGACGCCCTGTTCCGCGCTTCGTCGTTCGGTACGGCCGCTCCCAGTCGCGCAAATGGTCGAGTAGATAGTCGAGCGAGAAAATGTGGCGCGAGTTGTCGGCCTTGCGGCGGAAAACCACACGCGACCAGCCGCGCATTCCGGTCGGCGTGTACCACTCGCCATCCATGTGCAGCTTGTCGCCCGAGATCGCCCTGATCAGCACGCGCTCGTATTGGGAGCGGGGAAGGACCCGCTCGGGGAAGAGGTTGTCCCACGTGCACAATCGGCCGACGTCCTCGTAGCCGGCTGGGCGGTCGTCGAGGTCAAGGAGCGACGGCGCGCGTCCCTTCATCACAGAGCCGATGAGGCGCAGCGTAAACGGATCCGAAAGGCGACGGATTTGCGGCCAGAAGTGCCGCGTGATCAGCCCGGCCATCTGCCTCAGCGAGAGAAACCGTCCATCGGTGGTCGGCCACCTGTCTTCGTCGATATCGGATGTGAAGGGGTTCTCCGGGAAGCAGTCGTAACGCGCCAGCCATCCCTTGCGGGTCGTGTGCGGCATCGGACGGAACCCGTTGATGATCGGGATGTCTGTCTCGTCGAGCGCGGCGATCTCATAGCTCGGCCAACGCATCACTTCACGGACGATGCCCACGATCAGCGTCGCGGTCGCGATCATGAGTGGGGCATCCGGGGTGAAATCGGCGGTGACCTCGATACGGTCTCCGCGGGGCCTGACGCCGATGCCGGTCGAGCGTCGGTTCGCCGCGAGCAGCATAACGGGAACTGGAAGGATGTGGGCCAGAAGATAGGCGAGCTGGTCCACGGTTCTCGTCGGTCCTTGCTCCGTTTGCGGGACCTCGAACGAGATGTTGTAGTGGGTGCTGAAGCCGGCGAGCTGAACATCGCTGTCGTGCGCCTGCTCCCAGGCATCGAGCTCCTGGCGGACGAACAGGATGGCTTCCCACAGCGAGCGTCCGGCGCGGGCGGCACAGCCCCGCTCGATTTCGATTACGGGAGTAGCGACCTCGATGACGCCGGTATCGAAATAGACCGCACCGCCCGTTGGCAGGTGATAGGACCTGCCCTTCCGGTGCATCATCTTCTCACGGATGAACTTGCGTGGGCTGCCGAAGGTGTCCTCCGGTTTAACCTGCACCCCGTCCATGATCACGGCGAATTCGGCTTCCATGCCGATCGCCGCGAGCTGGATCCGCTCGCGAGTGGATGATTTGTTCTCCGGTCCTTTCTTCTTCTTCGGCATCATTTCCATCTTTTGCCCAAAATCCTTCGAGTTTCTTGCGTGTCTGCTTTGAGAGGTTCTTCAACTTTTCACGTCCCGCGGCACCGACAGCACATAGCCCAAGTCGAGGTGGAGGTGGTCTTCAGCGTAGCCGGTCGGCGTCCCGTAGGGCCGCGTCCAAATGCCCGGCAGGGTTTGACGCGCAATCAGGCTAAACCGCTCGATCGCGCTCCGATTGTCCAGGTACGTATCGCCAATCCGGTAGATGTTGGCGGCGGTCCCCCAGGCATGTGGAGTCGCGTTCTTGGAAAAGCGGTGGGAAGGCGATCGATAACCGCCATTTGCCGAGATATGAACCAGCGTCCCGACTGCATCCCGAAACCTCTCCAGGCACACTGCCAGGAGCGTTATAGCGCACGGAACGTACCGGGGGAAAGTCCTCAATGGGGGAGCTTCGCGTACGTCCACCTGAATGAACTCCCAGAGCAGGAAATGAGAGGACAACTCGATCTTCATGGCCGAATCCCAGGAAGGGATCTCATAGAAATAGCGGGGGAGCTGGCGGGGGAATCCGGTCGCGTCCTTCCATTCCTCTCCGGGCCGGAGCGCCTTTCGATACTCGGGCGGCAGGGTGAGCCCGTCAACGACCCGAAGGGGGAAATTCGGCGCCTCACTCATCCCACCAACCTCGGCAAAAGGGGCGGGGTCGCTCATTCGTCCACCGGGCCTTGGGTGAGGTACTCGTATATGGTATGCGAGATCGCGGCGATCGTCCGCGAGCGGCCGGATGCGGCGGGGTCCCACTCAGTCAGTATGACGAGCACGTAAGGCTTCCGTTTGGGCAGATAGATCACGCCTGCATCGTGCGCGACGGTCGAGATCTCGCCGGTCTTGTGGGCGACGCGTGTGCCTTTCGGCAACCGGGCGGGAATGCCCTGGTTGAACTCCTGGCCGTGCAGTATGTCCATCATCCGCCGCGACAAGGCGGGGGAGAATGCCTTCCCTTCCGACAGCATGACCAGAATTCTCAGCAACCCATCGGCGGTCACCATGTTGCTGATCCCCTTCTCGAACGCGAGCTCGTCTTCGACGCCGCGCCTGACCTCGATCCCCTGATCGACGTGCAGCTCCTTCAATGTGCGATTCACGGCATCTGGTCCGATCACACCGAGCAGGAGATTGGTGGCGAGGTTGCTGGATGTCGTGATCATGTGATACGCCAGCTCATCGACGCGCATCATCTTGCCGATTGCGTTGTGCACGGCCGAATTCGCATCGCGCCCCGATTCCACGCGGAAGGGGATGTTCTCGACGACGCTGAGGAATCGGTTGCGAACGTGAACTCGGGAATGCGGCAGCAGCTCGCCGCGATCGATTGCGGCGAAGACACCGAGAAGTATCGGAACCTTGATGGTGCTCGCGGCGTGGAACCAGCGGTCGCCATGATAGTGCAACTCGAGGCCGGTTTCGCCATCGCGTAACGCCACCGCTATGGCCTTGGCGCCGGACTCTTTCTCGATCTTCTCGATCTGCTCTCTCAGCTCGTGCTCGCGCGGAACCATCTCCGTCGCGGCCGGTGCGGGCGCTTCTTTCCTCGGCATCGCGGAGCTCAGGAGTATGCTACGCGGGGATCCGCTTTGGCGTAGGCGAGATCTGTAATAAGGTTCACCAGCACGAAGACAACGCTCAGGAAGAGCACCGATCCCTGTATTGCGGGAAGGTCGCGCCGCGTGATCGCGTTCACCACGTAGCGCCCGAGCCCGGGCCAGCTGAAGATCGTCTCGGTGAGAATGCTGCCGGTGAGATAATACCCGAAGTCGAGTCCGAGCACCGTGATGATTGGTATGAGCGCATTCCTGAGTGCGTGTCGCACGATCACGACGCGCTCCGTCAATCCTTTCGCCCGCGCGGTGCGAACGAAGTCGCCACCAAGCACGTCGAGCATCGAGGACCTCGTCACGCGCGCCAGAAAAGCAATCGACCGTGAGCCGAGCGCGAACGCGGGAAGAATGAGGTACTTGATGCCGCCGTAGCCCGAGGGCGGGAGCCACCTCAGCATCACAGCGAACACCAGAATGAGAATGAGTCCAACCCAGTAGACCGGAAATGAGATCCCGAGATAGGCGATGCCCAGTCCGAGCCGGTCGAACCAACCACCAGGATTTCGGGCGCTCAAAACGCCGAGGGTGATGCCAAGCACGGAGGCGAGGAGCATGGCGGATCCGGCGAGGAGGAGCGTCTTCGGAAATCTCTCGCGAATGTCTGTTATGATCGGCCGCTGGGTGATGTACGAGTTGCCGAAATCACCGCGCAGCACCCCGCCGGTGTAATGCGTGAATTGGCTGAGTAAGGGTTCGTCCAGATGTAACTCCTTTCTCAGACGCGCGATCGTCTCGGGGTCCGCCCGCTCGCCGACCATCTCCTGCACCGGATCGCCGGGAGCGACATAGAGCAGCAGAAAAACCACTACCAGGACTCCGAACAGTGTTGGAATCGAAAGCAGCAGTCTCCGGACGATGAAAGACAGCACTTCTCTATTTGCTGATTGTCACATCGGTCCAGCGCTGGCCATTGAAGACAGCGGGAACGGTGAAGCCCTTGATCCAGGGCTGGACCGCGTAGACATCCTTGTAGAAGAAGAGATAGATCATCGGCGCGTCGTTGAACTGGAGCTGATCGGCCTGGGCGTAGATCAAATTGCGCTTCGCCTCATCCTGTTCGCGATGAGCCTGATCGACCAGCGTGTCGAAGTGCGGGTTGGAGTAGTACGAAACATTGCCGCCGGCGCCCTTGTTCTTGCTGTGAAGCAGCGGGTAGAGAAAATTCTCCGCGTCCGGATAGTCCGCCCACCACTCCTTGACGTAAAGATCGGACGCTCCCTTGCGAGCAGCCTCGCGAACCGACGACGCGTCCCGCTGGACGATCTTCGCCCTGATGCCCGCCTCGGCCAGATTAGCCTGGATCGCCTGCGACAGGCGAGGTGATTGATCGGTTGTCGCGGCCCAGAGCTCGACGTCGATTCCGTTGGGATGGCCCGCCACGGCGAGGAGTTGCTTCGCCTTGGCGACGTCGTGCGGATATGGCCTGCGGCTTGGATCGTAGCCGCCGAGTATGGGCGGAACCACACCGTTCGCAACGGTTCCGCGGCCAGCCATGACCGCGCTCAGTATTGTGCTCACATCAATGGCGTAGTTGAGCGCCTGCCGCACGCGAACATCGGCGAGGGGTCCTCGCGTAACGTTGATCGCGACGTACCAGAAACGGAGCGCTGGCGCGGAATTGAGAAGCTTTTTCTTCTCGGGATCCGCCGCCCAGGATTTGCCCGCTTCATCGGGGACAGAAAGGACGTCGACGTTGCCCGCTTCGAATTCAGCGGTGGCGGTGCTCATCTCGGGGATGATGCGCGCCGTCAGTGAATCGGTCTCTGCCGGACCATCGAAGTAATCGGGATTCTTCGCGAATCGGAGGAAATCGTCGTGTCTCCATTCGACAAATTTCCACGGTCCAGTCCCAACTGGCTTCTGTCCGAAGTCGGCGGGCGGATTGTCCGGCACGATCGAGCTCACGGGCATCGCCAGCATCTTCGGGAAAATCGCTAGCGGCTCCTTTAGCGTGATTACGACGGTCGTGTCGTTCGGAGCGGCGAGACCGCTGATGCTCGTCGCCTTGCTCGCCGCGAAATCTTCGGCGCCCTTGATCGGATAGAGCGGCCAGCCGCGTCCTCCCTTCGTCTTGGGATCCAGCACCCGCTGGAACGTCGCGGCGACATTCTTCGCCGAGAACGGTCGTCCGTCGTGGAACTTCACGCCGCTGCGAAGATGGAAGGTGTACGTGATGCCGTCGGCGCTGACGTCCCATGACTTCGCGAGGCCGGGAACCACCTTCGCGTCGGGAGTGAAGCGCGTCAGTCCATCGAAGATGTACGAGACGGCGCGTCCGGTCGGGACATCCGTCGAGAGTGCGGGATCCATCGATCTCGGGTCGTACGTGTCGCGCGAGTCGATGATCGTCTTGCGGGAAGGAGTAGATTCACCGCCGCCGCCACAGCTGAGAATCGCGGGTAATACGAGGAGAAATAGTCGCCGCATTGGTGTGCTCTGACGGTTGACATGAAGGGGCGAAATACGAGAACTTTCGCGCACCCCGAAATAGGCCATCGTGAGCGCAGAATACTATTATCGCCGCCGACTTGGCGCCAAGGATCTACTGCCAGCCATTGGCGTCGGCGTCGCTGCCGGATTGGCCGGGTTCTACATTGTGCAACTCTTAATCCAGCGTACACCACTCGTCCCGCAGGGTGAGCTACCTCCGGCGCCGTCTACGCCTCTGAAGCGAATATTGAGCGACCGGACCGAGCCTGAGACAGAGACGCACTACGCTCGCGAGCTGCCGCCGGGGCAGCCACCAGGCGTTCGCGCGTTGCAAGGGTGAGATTCACCCGGACACGACTCGGGATTTACACCGCACTAGCGTTCCTGGCAGCGTATCCCGGCGTCAATAACGCCCGTGCCCAGGACATCGAGTGCCAGCGCGGCGACCTCGAAGTTTTCCGGCTGGTGTTCGAGGGGAACCACGCGTTTTCGGACGCCGATCTTGCCAAGACGATCGTCACCGCGCCATCGGCCTGGGCGCGTCGTTACCTCTACCTGCCTTTCACGGTCAAACATTGTCTGGACCGAGCCGAGCTGCCGAACGATCGGGCCCGGCTGATAATCTTTTATCGCCGCCGGGGGTATCCAAAAGTGACCGTCGATACCGCGGTAAAGGAGCTCGCTCCAGGGGCGGTCGAGGTCAAATTCACCGTCAACGAGGGGCCGCCGATGATACTGCGATCCTTCGTGGTGCGCGGACTGGATTCAGTCCCGGAGAGAGCGGGGATGGTCCGCGGTCTCCCCGTGCGCGAAGGTGGAAGATTCGACCGTTTCGCGATAGATGCCGCGGCAGACACCGTTCGCCAGCGTTTGCACAACAATGGATATCCGAGGGCCGATGCGGTCAATCGTTTCACTGTAAACGACAGCACATTGAGCGCGTTTGACACTCTTTACGTTTCGCCCGGCCCGAGAACGAAAATTGGAGCGATCAAGATCAACGTGATACCGTTTGACTCTGCAAAGGGGCAGCAGATACCGACCAGAATCGTGCGCCGCATCATGGGGCTGGATTCGGGTGAGCTTTTCCGCGAGGACGAGATCATCGACGCTCAGCGCGCGCTCTATCAGACCGAGGCGTACCAGCACGTCTCGATAACGCCCGACTCGAACGCTGATACTCTGATCACGCTCAATACGAATCTGGCCGAGGCCCAAATGCATGCGGCGAGGGTGGGCGCGGGATACGGAACGCTCGACTGCTTTCGAGTAACGGGTGAGTTCACCGATTACAATTTTCTGAACGGGGCGCGGCGATTCGACGTCAGCACACGCGTTTCGAAGATCGGCATCGGAAAGCCGCTCGCTGGCGCGCCGGGTTTCTGCCCTGCTGCAAAAAACGACATTTTCAGCAACCGCCTGAATTACTACGCCGGTGCCACTCTCAGGCAGCCAGTGTTCCTGGGCCTTAGAACGGTTCCTACGATCACGGTATATACGCAGCGGGTGTCGGAGTACAACGCGTATCTGAGGACGACGACGGTCGGAGGCGTTGCGTCGGTGATCTGGCGCGGACTCACGAGAACGCCGGTCAATCTCGCGTACTCGATGGACGTCGGCCGAACCGAGGCGCAGCCGGCGCTTTTCTGCGCGGTGTTCAATCTGTGCGAGGCGGCTGAGCGCGATAGGATCCAGCGCACGCAACAGCTGGCGGTGCTGAGCCTCGCCGTAACGCGCGACAACTCGAACAACCTGCTCTCGCCGACACGGGGATCGATCGTTCGTCTCGAAGCGCGGAACTCGTCGCCTGTGATTCTTTCCAACAGGGATCTTCAGTTCAACAAGCTCGTTGGAGATGGATCCCGGTACATCAGCGCCGGGGGCGGCAATGTGCTGGCATTCCGCATTCGCGGCGGGAGTGTGTTTGGCCGCAACGTGGCGTCGGCAACGGCGTTCATTCCTCCGCAGGAGCGCCTGTACGCCGGCGGTCCGACGACTGTCCGCGGATTCTCGCAAAACGAGCTAGGCTCGCTGATCTACATCGCGAGAGACACGCTGACGCGATTCCTCTCTACGGATCCAACCACGGGGTTGCCGGATACGGTGGTACTCTCGCCCCAGACTGACACCATCGGATTCAAGCGAATCGTGCCGGTGGGGGGCAACTCGCTCCTCGTGGGGAACGTGGAGCTGCGACTGCGGAGCCCGTTCCTGCCTGAGCTTCTCCAGTTCACCATCTTCACCGACGCGGGAGAGGTGTGGAACAGGGGAACGCCGCAGGTCAGCAGCGTGAAGCTCAAGGTGACGCCAGGGATTCAGGTGACTGCGTTCTCTCCAGTGGGGCCGGTGCGCGTTGCGATCGGGTACAACCCTTATCAGCGGCCGAGGGGGCCGCTTTATTTCGAGGGAACAAAATACGGGGGAGCGCCGCTCCTGTGTGTGAGCCCAAACAATGACCTCCCGACGCACTTCAACCAACTCGATCCGACGTCGCCCCTCGTTACGGTCACGCAGGAAGTCCCCAATAATGGGTGTCCGGCGACGTACCAACCGCCGACGCTGAGCGGCCTCCGAAGCAGGCTTACTTTCAGCTTCGCTATCGGACAGGCGTTCTAGCTTCCCATGACCAGCCGTCTCAAAATCGTGATCGGGAGCGCCATCATCCTGGTGGGACTCTTCGTGATCGTCATCCTCAGCGTCGTCGGCGTCACGCACACCGGCTTCGGCCAGACGCGCGTGCGCCAAATGGTGTTGACGATGCTCGAGGGGAACGTCAAGGGCAAAATCTACATCGGCCACATGAGCGGCGGATTCTTCACCGGCGTTACGATCGACTCTGTCGAGATAAAGGACGACGAGGACTCCGTATTCTTTGCCTCGGGGCCAATTACCGTGGAGTATGATCCGCGGGATCTGTTCGACCGCCGAATTCTTCTCAGCCATCTCGAGGCGGAGCATCCAGTCGTGCACATACGACAGCACGAGAATGGCGACTGGAACTGGCGCCGCATCTTTCCGGCGAGCGCAGAGAAGCAGAAGAGAAACGAGCGCGGATTCGGACAATACATCGTCGTCGATTCGTCGGTGATCCGCAACGCCGGCGTCACGCTGACGTTGCCGTGGCATCCATCCGACTCACTGCGCGGAGCGAAGCGCGACAGCGCGCTTAAATTTGAGCTGAAGCGCACCGATCACGAAATCCGGCGCACGCGCGAAGGATTCGCGCGCACCTGGAGGTGGAGCCAGGCGCAGGCGAATCTCGGCATCGCGCGGATCGCGGACCCCGATACCGTCGGCCGGCTGATCAGAATCAGAAAGTTGAGTTTCGCCGAGACCGATCCGCCGTTCAAGTTTCGAAACATCTCCGGCACGGTCCTCAACCTCGGCGATTCGGTTTTCCTCGACAGCGACCACTTCGACCTTCCCGGTTCGACTGGGAAGGCGCACGGCAGCGTGGTATGGGGAAGCGATCTCCCCATTCGCTACTATCTGCACATCGTCGGCGACTCGGTATCGCTGGCCGACGTCGCATGGGTCTATCCAACGTTGCCGACTACTGGCGGCGGCAAGATGGAGCTCGACATCAGGAGCGAGCGCAACCCGCGCTTTCTCGACTACATCCTGACGAAGATGGATGTGCGCACGACCCGTTCGCGGTTGCTGGGACAAATGACGTTCGGCACCGGCGCGGACGTACTGGCGGTCAAGAACGTCGATCTCCAGGCGGCGCCGGTCGATTTCGATCTGCTCCGCACCCTGAATGGAAAGCAATTCCCTTACGACTGGCAGGGGAAGATCACCGGCAACGTGAGGGCGTCGGGCGGCCCGCTCAATCATTTCAAGGTCGAGCAGTCGGCGCTCATCTTCGAGGATGCGCACGTGCCCGGCGCGATTACCGAAGCGCGCGGCGAGGGAGAGCTGGACATCCTCTTCCCTGCCTTCACGGCGTTCCACGATTTCAACGTCGACGTCGCCACGCTCGACCTTCGCACACTCCAGTTCCTGAATCCGTTCTTTCCGAGAATCAAGGGAACGGTGTCCGGCACGGCGACACTCGATTCTTCCTGGCTCGACGTGCGCTTCAGGAACGCGGATCTCCTCCACCACGATGGCAACCAACCGGTCTCGCACGTTACGGGCAACGGACGGGTGACGTGGGGCGACAAGTATCTCACGTACGACCTTGCGCTCCAGGCGCAGCCACTATCGTTCACCGCGCTCTCGCATTCGTACCCGCTCCTTCCGCTGCGAGGGAGCTACGCAGGTCCCGTGCAGGTAAAGGGAACGTCTCCCAATCTCCTTGTAATTACGACACTGACGGGACCGGCGGGCATTTTCGGGTACAACGGAATCGTTGATACGGATCCCCTCGAGTACGGCGCGCGTGGCCGCGCGACTTCAACGGGGCTAGATCTCCGAACGGTGCTCGAGAACAACGCGCTGCCGCACTCGCAGCTCACGGGCCAGTACGATCTCGATCTGCGTGGCGAAAATCTGGCGACCCTGAGCGGCAAGGCGGTGGCGTCGATCGAGAAATCGACACTGGCTGGATTCCGCGTCGATCCTTCCGTCGCGCGGTTGCACTTCGCCGGCGGGGTGGGGACGGTGGATACGCTCGCCCTCAACGCCGCGGGCCTCAAGGCGCACGCGTCTGGCACGTTCGGGCTCACAGGCGCTCACACCGGGTCGCTCAAATTCTCAGCGGTAATGGACTCGCTGTCGCGGCTTCGCGCGCTGGTACCATCGCTCGCGAGCACGTCGCAGCTCGACTCGCTGCGCGGCGGCGCCGAGCTGACCGGGGAGCTGACGGGAAGCGCGGAGCATCTATCGCTCAATGGAATCGTGCACGCGACCGACGTGCGGCTTGGCACCAGAAGTGTCGAGAGCGTGCGTGGAACCGTTCTTCTCGCTGACATCACCAAGCAACCGAGCGGGTCATTCATATTCGGAGCGGACACCGTCGCGCTCGGGCCGGTCGGCTTCAACAGCATCAGAGCCTCGGTTGCGCTCGCGTCGCCCACGTCCGGACACTTCAGCGCATCACTGTTGAGTCAGAGCGGCGTGCAGACGGATCTTTCCGGCAACCTCACGCGGAGCAAGGACACGACGGTGGTGAGGCTCGACAGCGCGGCGGTGCTGGTCGATGCGGACAATCGCTATCGCCTACAGGCGCCGAGCCGCGTCGTCCTATCCAAGGGATTCCTCACGCTCGATTCGCTCATTCTTCAGCATAGCAGCAAGGCGAAGCTGGTCGTTGAGAACGTGCAATTCAAAGGGGATTCCATTCAAGGGCACATCCGCACCGACAGCGTCGACCTGCGGCTCTTCCGCGCGTTCGTGCCGGGACTGGTGGATGCCCGTGGAGCAATCGTGGCTGACGTCAACATCCGCGGCGACGTCAAGCAGCCGCGGATGTTCGGGCAGATCTCTCTCGCCGACGGCACGGCCGCGTTCTCCAACCTGGGAACGCGCTTCATTCACATTCGGGCAGACATCGCGCTGTCGGGCGACACTGTTCACGTCAAGCAGCTCGCCGCGGAGACGATCAAGGACCGGCACGGATCGTTGAACGTCGAGGGCACCATCAGCTTCGAGCACTACGACAATCCGTCATTCTCGCTGATCGCGAATGCATCGAACTTCCATGCCATCGACAAGCCGGGCCTGGCGGCACTCGACATCTCGACCGGACCGGCAGTGACGCTGACGGGATCGACACAAGACGCGGTGATGCGCGGCACGGTCCGCGTCGAGCGCGGCACGATTTACATCCCCGACGTCGTCAAGAAGCGGATCATCGATCTCAACGATCCGGAGTTCCAGAGCATGGTGGACACGCTGCTGGCGACGAATCGAGAGGTGATGCCGCGCGCGCCCAAGGCGGTGGCGCGCAACCTGAGACTCGAGAACGTCGCCGTGGATATCGGACCTGATGTGTGGCTGAGGTCGTCGGAAGCGAACATCAAGCTTGGCGGCTCTCTCACGGTGACGCTTGCCTCACCGACTCCCGCCGAGCCGCCGCGTCTTGCGCTCGAGGGAATATTGAGCGCCGACAAGGGGACATACAGACTCAACCTCGTCGATCCGTTCATTCAACCGACGTTCGACGTGCAAAGCGGAACGCTGCGCTTCTTCGGGACTCCGGATCTGAATCCGTCGCTCGACATCAAGGCTATACACACGGTGCGTCAGCCACAGAAGAGCGTCAACGGGCGCGATGTGAGAGTGGAAGTAGACATCACGGGAACGCTCGCGCGGCCGCAGCTTGCGCTCAGAAACCCGGACAACCTTCCACTCTCCGAGAGCGATTTGCTCAGCTATCTGGTGACGGGTGAGCCTGCTGTCGGACTCGACAACACCGGCACCCAAGTGGCGAGCCTCGGAGTCCGCACGATCGCGAACATCTTCACCAACGCACTTCCGAAAAACCTGCTCGACATCCTCGAGCTGCAGACGGCGACACCAGGCGCCGATCCCACGTTGACGGCTAACAACGCCTCGTACTACACGAGTCTGCTCAACACGCGCGCGGTGCTCGGCAAGCAGCTGGGTAGCAGGTGGTTTCTGGGACTGAGCACCGGACTCTGCCCGAGCACGTTCAATAAGAATCTGGGCCTTCAGCTGGAGTACAGAATCAGCTCGGTGTACAGCGCCCAGGCGGCAATCGAGCCGGGATCCAGCAATACAAAGTGTGGTGCGGCGGCAACGCAGACCATTCTGACCCAGACTCCGCCCCAAGTCGGGTTCGACCTTTTTCGCAACTGGCGTTTCTAAAGCGTTGTTGATTCGTCAGTTAACGCAATTACATTTGCGTTCATGAGCTTCGGCCCGAGAATTTGATGGCGAGAAACCTGCGCGAAAAGGATCTGATGATGTGCCGCTCCTGCGGTAACGAGGAGCGCGCGTCCGAAGGCTATCCGTGCGCGGATTGCGGGACATTCGTCTGCATCATCTGTAACATGCGCGGAGTCACACTCTGCAAATCATGTCGCGCCAAACGTCCAGAGCCGCCGCTGACGCCCAACAATTCGACGAAGATCGATTGGCCGGAGCATTGAACGAACACGTCACGGCCGTCGCGGCAATCGCGCCGATGCTGTGTG
>JBGQIT010000005.1:0-22279 GCA_041498575.1 Gemmatimonadaceae bacterium | reverse complement strand
TCAAAGTTGAACAGCAGCGATGCCGAAGATGGATCACGGAAATTGTCGCGATTCAAAACGTTGAATACCTCAACCAGTGCCTCGAACTGACCCCGCCCTCTCATGCGGAAGGGGCGCGATAGTCTGATGTCCCAGCTCGCGAAAGCATTGTCGCGACGAATCGTGTTCCGGAGCAGGATCGTTCCATTGGTGCAGATTCTGTCCGTCGGTGACGTCGCACGCTGCCCGCTTGGCTGGTTGTTAATGCACTTCTCCGATGTCGGCTGCGCCGAGTACCAGGAGAAGCGAGTGTTGCCGTAGATGTCGAACGGGAAGTGGTAGAGCGCCCACAGGTTCAGCCGATGCCGCTGATCGCGGTCGCTGTAGTTGTATTCCCGATCGAGCCTGTCGGCGCGAGCGTAGCGGAAGCTGAATGGATCGCGCTCGTTGTCGTCGTCGGCCTTGTCGACCGCCAGCGTGTAGTTCGCCTGGTACTGGAAGTCGGGATCGGCAAGCCTGCCAAGACTGAATGTGACGCCCTGGTACCGTGACTTGGCCGAGCTTTCGACCGTGGTGAGAACGCCGACTCCGTTAGCCGTGCCGTTGAGTCCGCTGGTCCACGGCGAGCCGAACACGGCGTCGTTGCGATTAATGAAGCGCGTGAGGTTGTCGGTCTTCGCGTAGGTGTACGCTATCGACGCCGCGAGGTGATTGAGGATCTCCGCATCGTAGCCGATCGAAGCGCTCATCGTCCGTGGATTCTTGAAGTCCTTGTCGAAGACGAAGATGTCCGGGCGGAACGGTGCTCCCGCCGGCGCCGGCAATAGCGAATTGTAGGGTGGCGGCGGGCCGAGAATTCCCGTCAGCGCACTATTGCGGAAGATCGTCTGCCCGATCGAGCCGTTGGTGCTCCGCGCGCTCGCGAGGTTGAGTCCGGGAATGCGCGCATAGTAGAGTCCCGCCGCCGCGCGCACGACACTCGTCCCGTCCCCCTTCGTGTCCCAGGCGATTCCCAGCCGAGGCTGGAACATCTTGTAGTCGGACGGAATCTTCCCGTTCGAGGGAAACGCGAACGTGCCGTTTGCATTCGTCACTGTCTGTCCGATGAAACCCGAGAAGAAAACTGTCGATGGCGGCGTGATTGGATCGGGCTCCTTCTGTCCCTCCCATCTGAGTCCGTAGTTCACCGTGACGTTCGGCGTCGCTTTCCAGTTGTCCTGGATGAACACGCCGTAATCCTGCTGCGGAATCACCTGCGTTCCTGAAGCCTCAACCGAGAGACCATTCACTCCGGCCTGCTGGAGATAGAGCTGCACCGGGCCCGAGATCGTCTGTCCCGCCGGGCACGCGCCCGTGGTTGAGAAGCCAACCTGGACGCCGGCAGCGTTGCTGCATTCGACGTAGAGGTTCCCTAATCGCACGTAGTTCTCGAAGCTGGTCACCGAATTGAAGATGAACCGCCCATTGGCGAAGCCGATGAATGTCTGGTGCTCGGCCGTCCTGTTGTACTCGAAGCCCGTCTTGAAGATGTGGTTTCCCCTCACCCACGAGACGTTGTCGAGGGCCTGCACGCGCGTGTCATACGATTTCACCGGAATGAAGAACGGCTCGCCGAACCGGAAGCCCGAAGCGAAATCCATCCCCGTGTCGGAGAACGGGCGGCTCTGTCCGGGGATCAGCGGGCCTGTATAGGGACGCGGTCTGTCCTCACGGGCGAACTGGAATCGGAACTCGTTGTCGATGGTGTTGGTGAGGTGCGACACCAGGCTGCCGTTGACCGCGTTCGAATAATCCTTCTCGAGCGCGTTGGAGCTGCGCGCCCAGGTGTCGACGTCGAAGGTGCCGTTGTCCTGTTTCGAGTTCGTGTAGTTGTACTTGAGCGAGGCGTTGTGTGTCTCGTTGATGCGCCAATCGAGCTTGACGAGCGCCACCTGCGCATCGTTCGTGCGACTGATTGGGCCGAAGTCCTGAGCGAGTACGCCACCGAAGTTCGTGGCGAGGTATGTCTTGAGAGAGTCGAGAGCTGCGCTCTGCGGACGTGTCTTCTGTTTCACTTCCGAGTAGACCTGCTGATCGTAGGCAATGAAGTAGAAGAACTTGTCCTTCACGACCGGGCCGCCCAGCGTCATGCCGAACTGGTGCTGCCGGAAGTCGGGCTTCAGCGTAAGGCTCGCGTGCGATGCATCCGAGGACAACGCTCCGTCCTTTCCGAAGTAGTGCAGCGTGCCGTGCATTTCGTTGGTGCCGCTTTTCGTGATGACGTTGACGAATCCGCCGCTCGATCTTCCAAACTCGGCGTTCGCTCCCTGCGCGACCACCACCATCTCGCGCACAGCGTCGAGATTGAATGTGAATGGCGGACGCTGGCCGCCGCGCTGCTCGCCGAAGAACGGATTATTGAAGTCGGCGCCGTCGACGGAGACGTTGTTGTGGATGCCGCGTTGTCCGCCCACGCTGAGCACGTCACCGTCCGGGCCTTGCGTGACCGCGACGTTCGGAGTGAGGAGCGTCAGGTTGAGATAGTTGCGTCCGTTATTCGGAAGCGCGCCAACCACTTCAGCGGGCAGATGTGTCGCTTCCGCCGAGAGTGTGGGGTCGACTGTCGGGACCTGGGCAACGACGGTGACGCCAGCGAGCTGCGTCGTCGTGCGCGCGAGGATGAGAGGAAGATCGACCGTCTGACCGAGGGTAACGGCGACGTTCGATTTGCTCGTCGGAGAATAGCCGACGGCCCTCGCCGAGACGTTGTAATTGCCGAGCGGAAGGAGCGTCGTCACGAATACGCCCTCGTCGCTGGCTTTGACGGTGCGCGTAAAATTCGTCTCGGTATTTCGAACAGTGACGAAGGCGGGGACTGGCTTACCGCTCGAGTCGGTGGCAACACCGCGAATGACTCCGGTGGTTGCCTGCGCCTGAGCGTAGAGGAGTGTTGGAGTGAAACAGAGGACCGCGAGGAAAAGCGGGAATCGCAGCGATCGTGAGAGAGCGCGCCACTTCATAGAGGATCCCCAGAATGAGTTAGGCAGCTGATCACGAAGAGACTTGCGTCAGTCTCTTTGATAGTGACCCAACGTACGAAAATCCCATCGTGGCGACCAGAGGCCGACTGGAGTTGATACAGATGGTTACGCTAAGTGCGCATCCACAATACTCAAGCGGGGAGCTGAGAGCGTTGCAGCGGCTTGGCTAAGAGCTTTTTCGGCGACGCCTCGGGTTGACCCCAGCCTGGCGCAAGTGGCTTGCGATCAGTTGCGCAGATTCGAGGGGGTCGCGGCCCGTCGTGTCCACCACCAGCTCAGCGGGCGGCATTTTCGGCCGATCGAAGGCGCCGTCTTTGTCGAGCTGGCGAAACAGGTTGACATCCCGGAGCTTGCCGAACCTCCCGCGCGATTCGGCGATGAGGCGGTTCTCGAGTTGGGCGTCGTCGCAGCGCAGCTCGATGAAGCGAAGAGCGCCGCGGCGGGCGGTGACGCGCTTCTTGAGCGTCGGGATGAATTCATCCGTGACCGTCGATTCCGGTGCGAACGTCATGATCACCCCCGACTGCTTGGCGGTGATGCAGGCGTCGATGGCGTCGAGCCACAGCTTCTCCCGGAGCGCGACGAAGGGGGGAGATCCGAAGGAAAAGAGCGAGATTACGAGATCCACGACTGCGTGGTTGTGCAGAAGGCGGTAACCCGTATCGGCCGATAGCAGCTCGCCGACGGTGAGCTTGCCAACGCCCGGGCGGCCGAAGAGAAAGATGACCTGGGTAGCCATGCGTGCCTAAATTAGAGCTTCACCGTCATCTCAGGGAATAACCACGACCGAGCTCAAGGATCTGCTCCAGCACGCACTCGGCGCGAACTACTCTATCCAGCGCGAGCTGGGCGGCGGGGGGATGTCTGTCGTCTTCGTGGCGCGCGACAAATCGCTGGGCCGAGATGTCGTGGTCAAGATCCTGATGCCGGACCTCGCGGCGACGTTGAACGTCGAGCGCTTCACACGCGAGATCAAGCTCGTAGCAAAGCTCCAACAAGCCAACATCGTTCCGGTCCTGACCGCCGGCGCGGCCGGGGCGTTGCCTTTCTATAGTATGCCCTTCATCGAAGGGTTCAATCTGCGGCAAAGAATGCAGCGGGGTCCGCCGCCCACGCTCGGTGAATCGGTGCGGATACTCGGCGACATCGCCCGCGCTCTCGAGTACGCGCACGAGCATGGCGTCGTGCACCGCGATATCAAGCCCGAGAACGTGCTGCTTTCCGGTGGAACGGCGGTCGTCACGGACTTCGGAATCGCCAAGGCCATCAACGCCGCGCAGACTCAACCGAACGGCAAAACTCTCACGGGCGCGGGCTCTTCGGTTGGCACACCCGGCTATATGTCGCCGGAGCAGGCGGCCGGTGACCACGTCGACGAGCGCACGGATATCTACGCCTGGGGCGTCGTCGCGTACGAACTGATTTCGGGCGTCCATCCATTTCCCGGCAAGAAAACCGCGCAGCAATTGATCGCTGCTCAAATCGCGGAAAAACCGCAGCCGGTCGACGAATGCTGTGATGCTCCCGCGCCGCTCGCGTCACTCATCATGCGCGCGATGGAGAAGGAGCCAGGCGATCGTCCGCAGTCCGCGCGAGAGTTGGTCAAGGCGCTGGATGATTCCGCATTGATGCGCGCGCCGCTCGCCAGGTGGAAGATCGGCGCACTCGTTGTTATCGTCCTGCTTCTACTCGCCGCGGCGATCATGCTGCGCGGACCGATTGCCGATTGGGTTCGTCGCGTTTCGGGCGCGGGTGACGACTCGCCGGTGATCAGCACCCTCGCCGTGCTATCATTGGCGACCAACAGCGGCAATCCTCAGGACGAGTACTTCTCCGACGGAATGACATCGTGACCGCGCCACCCGATTTACAGCCCGAGCCGCGTTGGCCAGCCGCGATCGCGCTACTTGCGGCGGCCATGTTGCCGCTGGCATTGCCACGCTCGCTCACTCTTGCGCCGGCGTTGGCCCTGGTGCCGACGAATGTCGTTCTGTTGACGGGCGCGATCCTCGCCCACAAGCACCATCGGATCAAACTGACCGACACCTTCGCCTACGCCAACCTCGGCCTGCTGACGCTGTCCATGCTTTACAGTATTGCGACGCTCGTGCTTGGCCTGCTGCACCACGCCGAATCGGCGCTGATGTTGCTGCGATCGGCGACCATCCTCTGGTTGGCCAACGTCATCGTGTTTGCCGCATGGTACTGGCGCCTCGACGCGGGCGGTCCGCACGCGCGTGAGGGACGGAAAGCACACATGGAAGGCGCGTTCCTTTTTCCGCAGATGGCCGTCGATGCGCCGGGAAGGAAAGGCGTCTCACTGGCGGAAGCTGAAAACTGGCGGCCCGGCTTCATCGACTACTTCGCGCTCTCCTTCTATACGGCCACCGCGTTCTCTCCGACGGATGTGCTGGTGCTCTCGCGCTGGGCGAAACTCATGATGATGATTCAGGCGCTAATGGCCTTTGGGACGGTGATTCTTCTCACTGCTCGCGCCGTCAACATAATTTGAGCGTGCCGAGTATCGCATCAGGATTGCATGAACTGCAACTGAAGACTACCTGCCGGGTGCTGTCGGCTTTGACAGCTGTTGGCTGCGGGCGAAATTCAAATGCACTAAGGGCCAGCCCGCGGGCCTTTCGGCATGAGCGCTTAGATTAGAGATCCTTCTCAGACATGTTATGAAGATCTTGGTTCTTGCAATCGCCGGCGCGTCCGCGCTGGCGTGCGGGTGCGCACACTCCGGCTCGACATTCCGCGCGGCACCGTGGCCTCCTGCGGTCATCCCTCACTACAACATCGATTCGGTGACTCGCGACTCTGTTTCGAGTCGGCTGTACGCGTTGGTAGGTACCGTCGTCGATTCAGCTTCCGGCCAGCCGATCCAGGGCGCTGTTATTACCCTTCGCCAGCCCGGAAAACCCGACAGGGGGACCTACGGTGATGATCGAGGTGGATTTCGTGCTCGGCCGCGTGGCGCCGGGTCATTACCAACTGCTGATACGCAGAATTGGCTATATGGCAAATTCACAGGCTCGAGATGCTCGCGCGGGCGTGGTCGACACGGTCAGAGTCAGGTTGCCCGTGAATAACATGGTACTGCAACAACAGCAAACGGAGCCGGACTAGAGGTCCTCAGGCTGCCGGTGTAAGAGTTTCCAGCGCAACTCCTGCAACCGCTAAGGCACAACCTCGCTAAGGCGCAGGCAAACTCGGGACTTCAGAGCGTTCGTCCCACCGCGCGCGCCACTGGCGATGCCGCGCGCATCAACTCGGCGAACATCTCGAGCGTGAGCGATTGGTCGCCATCTGAGAGTGCGGCCTCCGGGTCCGGATGGACCTCCACCATGATGCCGTCTGCTCCAGCGGCAATGCTGGCGAGCGCGAGAGGAATGACGAGCCGCGCACGTCCTCCCGCGTGGCTCGGATCCACGATCACGGGCAGATGCGTTTCCTCTTTCAGCACCGGGATTGCTGAAACATCGAGCGTGCTGCGCGTCGAGCTCTCGAAGGTCCGAATGCCGCGCTCGCACAAAACGACATTGCAGTTGCCCGCGGCCATCACGTGCTCGGCTGCCAGAAGCAACTCTGTTATCGTCGCCGACAGGCCCCGCTTGAGGAGCACCGGCCGGCCGGATCGGCCCACTTCCTCCAGCAGGGAAAAATTCTGCATGTTGCGCGCGCCGACCTGAAGCATGTCGGCGCTGCGAGCGACGAGCTCGACCTGCCGGGTATCCATCACCTCGGTCACAACCGGAAGAGCGCTCGCGGCGCGTGCTGCCTCGAGAAACCCCAGCGCCTCGGCGCCGAGCCCATTGAAAGAGTAAGGTGACGTCCTTGGCTTGAACGCGCCCCCTCGCAGCATCACGGCGCCGAGGCTCTTCACTCGGTTGGCGATGTCGACGATCATCTCCACGTTCTCAACCGAGCAGGGTCCCGCGATCACCGTGACTGTGGCGCCGCCGATTGTCACTGTGTCGCTCACGCGCACTGGCCGCGTCGCGGCTCGCGACGCTGAAGGATGCGCCGCCAGCCGATATGGGCGCGACAGATCCTTGGCGGGAAATCCACCATTTCCCTGAGGTCGCAAGGTTTTCGCGTGCATCGACTCTGATATTGCCATGACTGCCCCGACGTGAAAGTTGAGATTTGGGTCTGTCGTTTGCGGGGCTCGGTAAAGAAAAAGCCCCCGCGATTGCGGAGGCCCGTGGTCTGTTTGCGAGGTTGAAGCTTGAACGTTACCGCACGCGTGACCGGGGCCCCCATCGGTTGTAACCGAAGAAGCCGTAGTAATAGGTCGCGCTAAACCAGAAGTTGGTCATGTGGGGCAAGCTAGATCAGGAAACGGGAAAAGTAAAGATCGAAGTAGGGGTCGCGTGCTTGACCTCCGCGAAAGCGAGAAATACATTGCCAACTCGCCGGTACGATTCCGCGCTGGCCCGAAACGACATCTCACTCATGCATCAGCTCCACCTTCCAATTCTTTTCATTCGACTTAATACGGCTCTCGCTACGGGAGGCGGCCCACCGGCGCACGCGTAAGTTTTTCGCGAACCGGAATGAATGGCGGCCCCTCTGACAACTGTGGGGCCGCCTCTTTTTTTGTTTGAACTGCAACTTATGACTACCGGCCAAGGGCTGTCAGAGGCGCAGTTGTTGGCTGCGGGCTCAACCAGAAACACGACCGGTCACTTCTGAAACGACTGAATAGTGGACGTAAATGCGATGATCAAAGAAATCATGAGTAAGCTCGCTCGCAGCCATCAGCCGGACCGCCGACAGCCCCCGGCCGGTAGTCGTAAGTTGCAGTTAATCACGCACTAGTAGCGATGACCTCACCAAGAACTCTCTTCGAAAAGATCTGGGCGAACCACCTCGTTCGTCCCGAAACGGAAAGCACCCCCGCGGTCCTGTACGCCGACCTCCATCTCGTGCACGAGGTGACGTCGCCGCAGGCATTCGCCGAGCTGCGAAGCCGTGGAGCGCCTGTCCGCCGGCCGGACCTCACGCTGGCGACGATGGATCACTCGACGCCCACCACTCCGCGCTCGGCCGGCCGTCTCCACGTGCTCGACGCTCAGGCGTCGGCGCAGCTCGAGCAACTCGAGACCAACTGCGAGGAGTTCGGAATCCGGCTCTTCGGTCTCGATGACAGCCGACAGGGAATCGTTCACGTGATCGGGCCCGAGCAGGGCCTCACGCAACCGGGTATGACGATCGTCTGCGGAGACAGCCATACCAGCACTCATGGCGCGTTCGGAGCGCTGGCGTTCGGAATCGGCACGTCCGAGGTGGGCTATGTTCTCGCAACCCAGACACTGCTCCAGCGCCAGCCGCGCAACATGGAAGTGCGTATCGACGGCGTGCTGCCTCGTGGGGTAACGGCGAAGGACATCATTCTCGCCATCATCGCGAAGGTCGGCATCGGAGGCGCGACCGGCCACGTGCTCGAGTACACCGGCTCGGCCATCCGCTCGCTCGGCATGGAGGAACGGATGACCATCTGCAACATGTCGATCGAGGCGGGCGCGCGCGCCGGTCTCATCGCGCCGGATGACACCACGTTCGATTACATCGCCGGCCGTCCCTTCGCACCCACTGGTGCGGACTGGGACGCCGCGGTCGTCCGGTGGCGCGGGCTCTCACCAGATGAGACGGCATCGTACGATCGCTCCGTGCGCCTCGATGCTGCGGGTCTCGCTCCGATGATCACGTTCGGAACGAACCCGTCGATGGCGATCCCGATCGACGGACGTGTGCCTTATCCGACCGATGCTGGAAGCCGCGCCGAGCGCGCGGATCTCGACAAGGCTCTTCGTTACATGGCGCTCGAGCCGGGACAGTCGCTGCTCGGCCGCGCCGTCGATGTCGTGTTCGTCGGGAGCTGTACCAACTCGCGCATCTCCGATCTCCGCCAGGCGGCGGCGGTGATGCGCGGACGGCACGTCGCGGCCGGCGTACGAATGCTCGTCGTTCCCGGCTCCCAGAACGTAAAACGCGAAGCCGAAGCCGAGGGACTCGATCGTGTCTTCCTCGAGGCGGGCGCGGAATGGCGGGAAGCTGGTTGCTCGATGTGCATCGCAATGAATGGCGATCAGCTCGAGCCCGGTCAGAGCGCGGTGAGCACCAGCAATCGCAACTTCGAGGGACGCCAGGGGAAGGGCGGCCGGACGTTTCTGGCCAGCCCTCTCACCGCGGCCGCAACCGCGGTGAGCGGCGCCATCGCCGACGTGCGGAGTCTTTCGTGAGAGCGAAAGTCATGGAGCCCTTCACGGCACTGAGGTCATCCTGTGTCGTGCTGCCAGCCGAGAACGTGGATACGGATCAGATCATCCCGGCGCGATTTCTCAAGACGATCGAGCGTCGGGGACTCGGCGCGCATCTCTTCGCCGACTGGCGCGTTGACGCGCATGGTCAGCCGCGCCCAGAGTTTCCGCTGAATTCGCCGGACGCGCGAGACGCGTCGATCCTCGTCGCCGGACACAACTTCGGCTGCGGCTCATCCCGTGAGCACGCACCATGGGCGCTGCTCGATTTCGGCTTTCGCGCTGTCATCAGCACCGGATTTGCCGACATCTTCCGCAACAACGCACTGAAGACGGGACTGCTTCCCGTCGCTCTGTCGACGTCCGCGCATTCAACGCTGCTGGAGCAGCTTGCCGAATCGCCGCGCGCGCAGGTGACAATTGATCTGGAGACGCAGACCGCGACGCTCCCCGACGGCACGGCGCACGCTTTTGTGGTGGATCCGTTCGCCCGGCACTGTCTGCTGAACGGCGTCGACGAGCTCGGGTTCCTTCTCGAGCAGGACGCCGCGATCGGCGCCTACGAGTCGACGCATACCAGCCGCGTGTGCACGCGCTGACGATTGCGCTGCTGCCGGGCGACGGGATCGGCCCAGAGGTAGTGGCCGAAGGCGCCCGTGTGCTCCGCGCAGTGGCCGAGCGGTGGGAGCATGCGATCGAGCTGCGCGAGGGATTGATCGGTGGCTGCGCGCTCGATGCGCGCGGCACGCCTCTACCGTCTGAAACAGTCGACCTTTGCAAATCCACCGACGCCGTTCTGCTCGGCGCGGTCGGTGGTCCGCGCTGGGACAATCCAGATGCGCGTCAAAGGCCGGAGCAAGGATTGCTCGGTCTTCGTCGGGAACTGGGAGTGTATGCGAATCTGCGACCGGTGACCGTGCATCCGTCGCTCGCCGGGGCGTCTCCACTGCGCGCTGAGCGGCTGGAGGGTGTGGACCTGGTCTTCGTGCGTGAGCTCACAGGCGGCATCTATTTCGGTGACAAGCGCCGCGAAAAAGTGCCCGGCGGCGAGCGCGCGGTCGACGAGTGCGTGTACACGACTGTCGAGATCGAGCGTGTGACACGCGTAGCCGCGCAGCTCGCGCGCAAGCGGCGGCGCAAGCTGACATCCGTGGACAAGGCGAACGTGCTCGAGACATCGCGGCTCTGGAGATCGACCGTTAGTCGAGTGTTGCGCGATGAGTTCCCCGATGTCGCACTCGACCATCTGCTGGTGGACGCGTGCGCGATGCAGCTTCTGCGCGATCCGCGGAGCTTCGATGTAATCGTGACGGAGAACATGTTCGGCGACATCCTCACCGACGAGGCGTCGATGCTGGCCGGATCGTTGGGCGTGCTTCCGTCGGCGTCGCTGGGCGACGACACCACAGTGCCGGATGGGGACCGTTCGGCCTCGAAGGACAACGACACTCCGTCGGGAAATGGGAAGCGCTCCCGGGTGCGCCGCGGACTGTACGAGCCGATCCACGGCTCAGCCCCCGACATCGCCGGTCGCGGTATCGCGAATCCCATCGGCACGATTCTCAGCGTGGCGCTGATGCTCAGACATTCATTTGGTCTCGAGCAGGAGGCGCGCGCAGTGGAGCAGGCTGTCTCTGAGACAATTGAGGAGGGTCGTGTGACCGTCGACATTGCGCCGACAGGAGCAATGTCCTACTCGACCGTAGATGTTGGCCGTGCGATTACGGCAGCGCTGTCCAACGCCGTGTCGGCGTAAGCTGACGCCGTGATTCTAGCTCTTCTCCAGGCGCCGGCCGCTGCGTCTCACGGCGACACGTTGGCGGCTGGTGCGTCCCATGGCGATGCGTTGGCGCCCGTCGTACTGGCGCTCGCCGTCATTCTCGCCGCCGCCAAGATCGGTGGCGACGCCGCTGAGCGAATCGGGCAACCGGCCGTGCTCGGCGAGCTCGTCATCGGCGTGCTCGTCGGCAACCTATCGCTGCTCGGAATTGACTGGTTCCAGTTCATCACCGCCAACGCCACGATCGGGGTGATAGCGCAACTCGGCGCAGTCATCCTCCTCTTCGAGGTCGGGCTCGAGTCCACCGTCCGCGACATGATGCAGGTCGGAATGCGCTCGCTGGTGGTGGCGGTGCTCGGTGTCGTCGCTCCGTGGGGGCTCGGTTGGTGGGTAGGCTCGCTCCTGCTGCCCGAGCATAGCGTCTACGTCCACGCGTTCCTCGGTGCCGCACTCACCGCGACCAGCGTCGGGATCACGGCCCGCGTCCTCAAGGATCTCGGGCACGCCCAGTCGCCGGAAGCGCGCATCATCCTCGGCGCAGCGGTGATCGATGACGTGCTTGGTCTGGTCGTGCTCGCCGCCGTCGCGGCCGTCATCGCGGCCGCGGACTCGGGCGCGGTTCTGTCGTACGGCGCGATTGCCATTGTACTCGGGAAAGCGCTCCTCTTTCTCTTTGGTGCGCTCTGGCTCGGCGTAATGTTCTCGCCGAAGTTGTTTAGTCTCGCGTCAAAACTGCGAGGAAGCGGCGTGCTACTCGCGACGGCGCTCGTCTTCTGCTTCACGCTCGCGTGGCTGGCGTCGGTAATCGGGCTGGCACCGATTGTCGGCGCCTACGCCGCGGGACTGATCCTCGAGGACTTGCACTACCGCGACTTCGCAAAGGAGGAACGGCACCTCGAAGATCTCGTCCGGCCGATCTCTTCCTTTCTCGTTCCCGTCTTCTTCGTGCTGATGGGGATGCGCGTCGACCTCAGCGCTCTCATGCGACCGGAGATCCTCGGCGTGGCGGCGGTGCTTACGTTTGCGGCGGTTGTTGGAAAGCAGGCCTGCGCGCTCGGCGCACTCGGCGCGAAACTCGATTGGCTGTCGATCGGAATCGGGATGATCCCGCGTGGCGAGGTCGGACTCATCTTCGCCAGCATCGGCCTGACCCTCGTGGTGCGCGGCGAGCGCATCATCGATGCGGCGATCTACTCGGCGGTTGTGATCATGGTGATGGTGACGACGCTGATCACGCCGCCGGCGCTTAAATGGAGCCTTGGGCGGGAAGCGGGAAGAAGGAACCGACAACTGAAAACTGATTAGGCGCGTAACTGATAGCAGCAACTGAACAGGCGAGAGGTCCCAGTGGTAGAGTGGCCAGTTGATTAGTTCACTACGCCCCGACTTACCTCGGTGGCGTGAAGGCAACTGCTTGTGCCTGGCACGCCATTAGTAAAGTCAGGGCGTAGTGAACTAAATCACTCGCAACTTACCTACCGGGACCTCTCGCCTATTCAGTTGCAGTTGCCAGTTTCCAGCCTCAGTACACGAAGATGACATTAGCCCCGACGGTCGTTTGCTTATCGGCGAGCGTTCCCCGCTTGGTAAGAATCGGCTGGTTCGCCTTGTCGTAGCGCACCTCTCCGCGGAGCAGAACGTGATCGGTGAACTTGTACGCCGGTGTCAACGTCCCCTCCGACAGCGTCGCGTTGGTGCCAGTTCCAAGGCGCACACCATCTTCGTCGCGAAACGTTTCGCCGCGCAGCGCGACGGAGAACCTGTTCGTCAGCGCGAGCGTCGCGTAGCCGGCGATTCCTTTCCACGTCGCGTCCGATCCCGGATTCACCAGGCTCGTGCCGTTCTCCTTCCCGTAGTCGCCATTCAAGCCAAGCGTCAGCGTGTTGGTCGGCTTGAGAATCGCCACCAGGTCGAACACGTTGCGGTTCGAGTGGTTGTTGTTCGCGAGCTCCGGCCCGCCGATCCAATTGAGCAGCACGTTGAGCGGCGCCACCGGTGTCACGCTGAGTTGGGCGCCGACAGACTTCGAGCGGTTATTGTCGCGCAGGAGATCCCACCCATTCACCACCTCGACCATCCCGGCCACCTTGCTCGAGAAGGCGTAACTCGCCTTGACTCCCGTGTGCGTGAATGGAATGGCATAGCCGAAGAGGATCGACCGACTGTAGTTGTCATCGTAGCCGTCGTACCCTTCGATCACTTCGTAGCCCAAGTGCGTGACGAACTTCCCGACATCGAAGCGCAGGCCGGAACCGAGGGGCGCGATGTAGCTCGCGAACGCCTGCTGCAGGTCGAACTGCGCAGCATTCTGGTCCTGTGTCTTCGTGATCTGCGGAATCGAATTGCCCGCGGCGAAGTCCACGCGAAAGCCGGCGTCGTTCGGCTTGGTGGCTGCGATCTGCACCACCAGCTCGGCGACGTCGAGATTGAAGGAGTTGTCACTGAAGTCGAAGACGCGGTAGCTGCTCGCGCCGTTCGTGGGACGGTTGGAGTTGTACTCGTAAGCGGTGGAGACGAAGGCGTTGACCGCGAGCTCGTCGAACCACTTGGGAAGCGCTGCGGCAGCTTTGGTGGCGGCGGCCGCGGTATCCGACGGCTTCTTGTCGGTGTCGGCCCGTGATTTCCCGGAGTCCGTGAGAGGCGTGGCGATCGAATGGGTCAGCTGCGGCGCCGGCGTCTGGCCGTCGGCAGTCGCGGCGACCAGTAGCGCGAATGTCGCCGCAGCGAGGCTGATCATGAGCGATGGGCCGGCTCTGGACGGGGGGACCGACACACGAGCGACTGCGGATGTTCGATGAAGCATCTCGACCTCCTTTAAGGTGGGTGGCACGGTACGACGGACTTCATTGGCATTCGAAACGTTGGACTTCCCGGCTCATGTGTCGTAGTAAAGAAAAAACTCGTACGGATGCGGCCGCAGGTTTATCGCCGGCAGGTCCTTCGTCCGCTTCATTTCTATCCATGTCTCGATCACGTCTGGCGTGAACACATTTCCCTCGAGCAGGAAAGCGTGGTCCGTCTGGAGCGCGGTAAGCACTTCGCCGAGCGAGCCCGGAGTGTTCTTGATGCCGAGCTTGGCGGGACCCTCGAGCTCGTACAGGTCCTCGTCGATCGGCGCAGGCGGCTCGATCTTATTCCGGATCCCATCGAGTCCCGCCATCAGCAGCGCCGAAAACGCGAGGTAGGGATTGCACGATGGATCTGGCGCGCGGAACTCGATGCGCTTCGACTTCGGGCTCGAGGAATACATCGGGATGCGACAGATCGCCGACCGGTTGCGTTGCGAGTAGATCAGATTGATCGGCGCCTCGAAGCCAGGCACCAGCCGCCGGTAACTGTTCGTCGTCGGCGCGCAGAGCGCGAGCAGCGCCGGAGCGTGAGCGATGAGCCCGCCGATATACCAGCGCGCTTTATCGGAGATGAGTGCGTACCCCTTCTCATCGAAGAACAGGTTGGTGTCGCCGGTCCACAGCGACTGGTGCACATGCATCCCCGAGCCGTTGTCTCCGAATAGCGGCTTGGGCATGAACGTGGCCGTGTAGCCAAGGTTGTGGCAGACGTTCTTGACGATGTACTTGTAGGTCAGCTGCCGGTCTGCTGTCTGCACCAGCGTGCCGAAGCGGAAATCGATCTCGGCCTGTCCCGCTGTTCCGACCTCGTGGTGCTGCACCTCGACCGGCACGCCCGCCTCGATCAACGCAAGCATGATCTTCGAGCGGACATCCTGCAGCCGGTCGACCGGCGGCACTGGGAAGTAGCCCTCCTTGTGGCGCGGACGGTGTCCCATGTTCGGGGCCCCGTTGGACCCGGAGTTCCAGATTCCCTCCTCCGAATCGATGTAGTAGTAACCCTCATGCGCGTTCTGATCGAAGCGCACCGAGTTGAAAATGAAAAACTCCGCCTCCGGGCCCCAGTAAGACGTTGTCGCGATACCACTCATCTTCAGGTACTCTTCCGCCTTGAACGCGATGAAGCGCGGATCACGCGAGTACGGCTCACGAGTAATGGGGTCGTAGATGTCGCAGATCACCGAGAGCGTGCGCACTCCCAGCACCGGGTCGACGAAAACGGTCGTCGGGTCGGGAATCAGGAGCATGTCGCTCTCGTTGATCGCCTGAAATCCCCGGATCGACGAGCCATCGAAGCCGAGTCCTTCCCTGAAGACGTCCTCGTCGAACGTCGCCGCGGGGAGGGAAAAATGCTGCCACTGTCCCGGAAGGTCGGTGAACTTCACGTCCACTACCTGGACGTTCTTCTCCTTGATCAGCGACAGGACGCTCTTCACGGCGTCGGCTCGAAGATTCGATCCGATGCTGCGCGTCCCTCTTGCCGGTTTGCGCGTCGCCGGTTTGTTCGTTGCCGGTTTGCTAGTTACCGGTTTGCTTATCGTCGCGGTCGTCATATGGTGTTTCCTCCCAGTCAGTGATTGAGCGTCTCGTGATGCTAGGCTGCTGCATCGTCCTTTGCCGACACCGTGAGAATCACGCTCTCGGAGCCGCTGATCATGTACTCGGGGTAGGCCGATGAACCGTGTTCATGCAGGTCAAGCCCCTCGAGCTCTCCCTCGGCCGCTACTCGCAGCGTACCGGTTGCCTTGACGCCGTACATCAACGCCATCGCGGCGGCGAACGTGGCCACTGTGACAGCGGCGCTGCCGATGAATTGCGCCTTCAGCGTGCCGAGCCCGCCGCCGTAAAAGAGACCCGTCACGACGGTCGAGACATCCGCGCCCGTCGGCGTTGGCACGCCGTACTTGCCGGCGGCGAAAAGTCCGAGTGACAGCGTGCCCCAGATGCCGCCCACCATGTGCACCGGAACGGCGCCGATTGGATCGTCGATGCGGAGGTATTCGAGCGCATCGATTCCCCAGACTACTACGAGACCTCCGCCGATGCCGATGAAGAACGCGCCGACCGGGTCGACCCAGTAGCAGGGGCAGGTGATCGCTACCAGGCCCGCAAGGAATCCGTTGGTCGTCAGCGCCAGATCCCACTTCTTCGTGCGCACATACGAGTAGATCAAAGCAGTCAGTCCGGCCGAACAGGCAGCGAGCGTCGTGTTGAAGGACACCCGCCCAATGCCTCCCGTGTCGAGAGCGGAGAGCGTGCTGCCGGGGTTGAAGCCGTACCATCCGAACCACAGGATCAAGCCGCCCGCCGCTCCGATGATGAGATCGTGCGCCGGCATCGGACCGCCACCGTCCCGCTTGAACACTCGGCCCAGTCGCGGACCGAGCGCGATCGCCCCAGCCAGTGAGATCGCCCCACCAATCGTGTGCACCACAGTGGACCCCGCGAAATCATGGAACGCGATGGGCCCCATCGTCGCGAGCCATCCATCCGGACCCCAGGCCCAATGACCGATGATCGGGTAGATGAACCCGGTCACGCCGACGCTGTAGAGAAGATCGCCGACGAAGCCACAGCGGCCGATCATCGCGCCGGAGGTGATGGTCGAGCAGGTGTCAGCGAATGCGAACTGGAAAACCCAGAACGCGAGTAGAGCGACGCCGGTAGTGCCATATGTCGCCGCCAGACCCTGCAGGGCAAAGCCATGTAGTCCGATGAACCCGTTTCCGGGCTCGAACATGAAGGCGAAGCCCCAAAGCCAGAACGTGACGCCGCAAATGCAAGTGTCGGCGATCCCTTCCACCAGAATGTTGACCGACTCGCGCGAGCGCGCGAACCCGGCCTCGAGCAAGACGAAGCCGACCTGCATGCCGAACACGAGGAACGCGGCCACCAGCGTCCACACTGTGTTGATCGCGTTGACCGTCGCCATGGGATCGAGAGCGGGAGCGGGTGTTGCGGCCTGGGCTCCGAGCATCGCAGGCAGGAACCACCGCGTGATCAACGTCAACACGATGCCGAGCCCGATAGCCTTGCCGAGGAAGAGCAGCCCGACATGGCGCCGAATCAGGGGGTCCTGCCAGTTCGTTCGCAATCGTGCGCCGACAGTCTGCAACTTGGTCATAACGGCTTCTCCTCCACGCAAAGGGATCGACTCAGAACTCGGGGTGAGTTCGTGACTAGGGTTTCTCGGCTACCTGGATTCTTCGGCTGCTTAGCGTTTTCCTGCCATTTGCAATGAGTGCTTCTGGACCGCGTCTACCGTTACCGGAGTGAGCGCGGCATTGTCGCGCTCTCCGGTCCGAATGCGGACGACGCGATCGAGCGGCTGGACGAAGATCTTCCCGTCGCCCACCATGCCCGTGCGCGCGGACTCGACGATCGCATTTATGGTCGCTTCGACGAACGGCTCGGAGCAGGCCATCTCGATCTTGACCTTCTCGTGAAATTGCAGAAGGAGCTTCGTGCCTCGTCTCACCGTTACGGTGTCACGCTCCCCACCATGACCGCTGGCGCGCGTGATGGTGATTCCCGTAACGCCGGCGCGGAACAGCGCTTCCTTGACGGCGGGGAGGCGGTCGGGTCGGATAACGCAGCTGATGAGTTTCATCGCGCGGACTCGACCGGGTGATTGACGGCGAGCGCTGCGCTTTTCATGAACACCTTCACAATTCTCCTCCAGCGTGACAGGTGAGAGTTGGTTCCGCGAAAAAAACGAAAAACAAAAAACCCCCGCGTTCATCGATCGAAACGCGGGGGAATTGGAAATGAGCTCTGGTTCTAGCTTGTGGCGGCTCTACCCGAAACGTTCGATCACGTCCCACAGATTCTGTGGGAGCGGGCGATTATTTCGATTATTCAAGGACGAGACGCGACGAGCAGATTGCGGCATGGCTGAGCTAGTGGTTGCGGAGTACACGAGCAATTCCGGACGGGAGCAAGCATATCTTGGCGCCGTTCGGTTGTCAAGAGAATATTGTAGAAACTGCAAAAATATTGCCTCATTCGGCAAAGTAATATGCCTGTAAGGTTGAATTAGCAGAAAATATTGCAGAATCTGCACGATCTGAAGCGCACCCTGCAAACACGCTTTTAGGGCCGCTGGTGCGAAAACGGCTCGGCCTGGTCTCGATCAGATGGTCGCCGCGCGTGGGCACCGTCGCTACGAATGCGTGAGCATGTAGCGCGATGAGCGTCGAGGTGAAGTCTCGCGGGCTTTGCGCGCGTGCAGTTACAAAACTCTGCAGGAGAGGCGAGGTGTCCTCGTAGCGGCTTTTCAAAGCGAGCGCGAGGAGGAGACCCGCGACTGAGCGGAGCGAAGGAGCGTTGTTAGGGGCTCCGACCAAGCGAGCGTAGCCGCGAAGAGGATACCTCGCCTCGACCTCAACAGAGATCCTTCCGAAGCCGAAGGAAAGCATGCGCTCTTGACAGAATCGTCGAACCGGAGTTATGCTCACGACAGATCGACTTTACATTCGCAACGGAAAAAATCAGATCGTGATCCGCAACAGCCAGCTCCTTCTCAGCCTTATTCTGTCCCTCCTCCTTATTGGAGCAGGGCTTATCGGCTATGGGAAGAGAACTGGTCTAGCAACTATGTAACGCAGACTTCACGCCTCTTCCCGCGACGGGAGAGGCGCTCGGTGGCAATCGAAAGGGCCTCTCCCAAATCACGGGAAGAGGCCCTTCGGCTTTTTATGTCCTTCATGCCTCCGACGCCAACAAAAAAACCGTAATGCGCTCCGACACCATCAAGAAGGGATTCGAGCGCGCGCCGCACCGCAGTCTGCTGCGCGCCACCGGACAGATTCGCGACCGCGCTGATTTCGACAAGCCGTTCGTCGCGGTGTGCAACTCTTACGTCGATATCATCCCTGGCCACGTGCACCTGCAGGAGTTCGGCAGGGTGGTGAAGGAGGCCGTGCGCGCAGCTGGCGGAATTCCATTCGAGTTCAACACCATCGGAGTGGACGACGGCATCGCGATGGGGCACGAGGGAATGCGCTACTCGCTGCCCTCGCGGGAGCTGATCGCAGACTCGGTGGAGACGATGGTGCAGGCGCATTGCTTCGACGCGATGATCTGCATCCCCAACTGCGACAAGATCGTGCCGGGAATGCTGATGGGCGCGGCGCGCGCGAACATCCCGACCATTTTCGTTTCCGGTGGACCGATGGCCGCCGGAGTGGATCGCGATGGTCAGAAAGTGGATCTGATCTCAGTATTCGAGGCGGTCGGCGCGCGCGCGTCGGGCGCGATCGACGACACGCGTCTCGAGGAGCTGGAGATCGCCGGCTGTCCCACGTGCGGAAGCTGTAGTGGCATGTTCACAGCGAATTCGATGAACTGTCTCTGCGAGGCACTCGGCATCGCTCTTCCCGGCAACGGAACCATCCTCGCGGTGTCACCCAAGCGGCACGAGCTCGCCCGCGCCGCTGCGCACCAACTCCTTCAGCTTCTCGACCGCGGCATCCGCTTCCGCGACATCGTCACCGCCGACGCCATCGACAACGCGGTAGCGCTCGATGTCGCGATGGGCGGTTCCACCAATACTCTACTTCACGTGATCGCCGTCGCGCACGAGGCGGGGATCGAATATCCACTGGCGCGGTTCAATGACGTCGCCGAGCGCGTGCCGCATCTCGCCAAGGTATCGCCGGCATGGGACGGGAACCGGCAATGGCATATCCAGGATGTCGGTGCCGCCGGCGGCGTTTCCGCGCTGCTCAAGGAGCTGGCGCAGAAGCCGGGCACTCTCTTTCTCGACGCGCTCACCGTCACTGGCAAGACGGTCGCGGAAAATCTCGAGGACGTCCGGAATCTCGACGAGCAATGCATCCGCCCGATCACTCGGCCGCATTCCGAGCGCGGGTCGCTCTGCGTTCTCTTCGGCAATCTCGCCCCCGGCGGCGCGGTGATAAAGATCGGCGCCGTGGAGCACCATGAGCTCACCTTTCGCGGACCGGCGCGGGTCTTCGAGGATGAAGAGTCGGCGATCGCGGCGGTGCGCATCAACGACATCCGGTCCGGCGAAGTCGTGGTGGTGCGCGGCGAAGGTCCGCGCGGCGGGCCGGGAATGCGTGAGATGCTGTCGTTGACGAGCATGCTCAAGGGAATGCCCATCGGCGCCGAGGTGGCGCTGATCACCGACGGAAGATTTTCGGGCGGCACTCGCGGGCTGTGCATCGGCCACGTCTCACCCGAATCCGCTGAGGGTGGTCCCATCGGACTCATACGTGATGGTGACATAGTCTCTATCGATCTGCCGGAGCGCCGGCTCGATGTGGACCTCACCGTGGCGGAGCTACGCGCACGCCGCCGGCACTGGACCGCTCCCGAGCCGCGTTATACGCGAGGCTGGCTGTCGCGCTACGCGGCAATGGTGACGAACGCGAGCCGCGGCGCGGTGCTGGAGTGGCCACACGCGCGCGAGGATGTCGAAGTGATGAGCGAGTCATGGTCCGGAGCGCTGGAGGCAATCACTCACTCGACGCGCGAAACCTACAGGCCCAAGGCCGGTGTGAACACATGACCGCACACCCCTTCCCGCTTCCCGCATCCCGCCCCGCCGAGGAGCGTACCGGCGCACAGGTGATGTGCGAAGCGCTCGTGCGCGAGGATGTCGAAGTCATATTCGGCATCCCCGGCGGCGCGATCATGCCCTTCTATCACGCGATGTGGGAGTATCGCGATCGCCTTCGCCACGTGCTGTGTCGCCACGAACAGGGCGCGGGCCACGCCGCGGAAGGTTACGCCCGTTCCACCGGGAAAGCCGGCGTCTGCGTCGCCACCAGCGGACCCGGCGCGACGAATCTCGTGACTCCGATCGCCAACGCGTGGATGGACAGCACTCCTCTTGTCGCGATCACGGGTCAGGTATCGAGCGCCGTGCTGGGGAAGGATGCGTTTCAGGAGACCGACATCACCGGCATCACGCTGCCGATCACCAAGCACAATTATCGAGTGAGCCGCGCCGCGGATCTGCCGAGCGTTTTCCATGAGGCGTTTCACATCGCGCGTACGGGTCGACCCGGGCCCGTGCTGATCGATGTCACCAAGGACGCGCAACAAGCGCGTCTGGTACCTGACTGGAACACAACGCTCAACGTCCCCGGATTCCGCGCTCCAGTCGGCATCGACCCGCGCGCAGTGCGCGAAGCGGCGCGTCTCCTCGCGGGCGCGAGCAAGCCACTCATTCTGGCGGGCCAGGGCGTCATCATCGCCGGCGCCGCCAACGAGCTGCGCGCGCTCGCCGAACGTACCGGCATCCCCGTGGTGACGACGTTGCATGGCATCGGCGCATTTCCCGAAGATCATCCGCTTAGCATTGGGATGCCGGGGATGCACGGTTGGGTTCACGTGAACCGCGCGATTCAGGAATGCGATGTGCTCTTGAGCATCGGCGCGCGCTTCGACGATCGTGTCACGGGGAAGGCGTCTACGTTCGCGCCCCGCGCGCGGGTGATTCATGTCGACATCGATCCGTCGGAGATCGGCAAGAATGTAAAAGTCGCCGTGGCAATCATCGGCGATGCGCGTGCTGCTCTGCGCGCGCTGCTCGAGGAGACGCCGCCACGCGATGCTGCCATCTGGCTCCGCAACATCCGGGAGACGCAGGCCACGCACCAGCACCGCCAGCCGTATCTCCGCAGACCGGATACGCCAGAGCTGATGCCGCACGACGTCTATGCCGCGTTGAATGCCGCGCTGAATGGGCGCGGCGGATACCGGGTCATCACGGACGTCGGCCAGCACCAGATGTGGGCCGCGCAGCTCATCGAGTGGCGGCGGCCGCGCACCCACATCACGAGCGGCGGGGCGGGGACGATGGGCTTCGCTGTGCCGGCCGCAATGGGAGCGGCGATCGCGCATCCCGACGAGACGATCTGGGCGATTGTCGGCGACGGAGGATTCCAGATGACGAATCAGGAGCTGGCGACGATCGGCCAGGAGGGCATTAAGAACGTAAAGGTGGCGATCGTGAACAACGGCTACCTGGGGATGGTCAGGCAGTGGCAGCAGCTCTTTGAAGGACGTCGCTACAGCGGCACTCCTCTCTCCGGACCGAGCTTCGCCGGACTGGCCGAGGCGTACGGGCTGCGCGGGTTCACCGTCGATCGCATCGAGGATGCGGACGAAGCGATACGCGCCGCCTGGGACCACGACGGTTCCGTCGTGCTCGACTTCAGAGTCGAGCGGGAGGCGAATGTATTCCCGCTCGTGCCACCCGGGCTCAGCATCGGGGAGATGATCACACGCGAAGCGCCCGCATGAGACACACACTCATCGCGCTCGTGGAGGATCGACCCGGTGCTCTCAACCGCGTACTCGGCCTCCTGCGTGGGCGCGGACTTGGTCTCCACAGCATCGCTGTCGGGGAAAGTG
>JBGQIT010000004.1:0-22866 GCA_041498575.1 Gemmatimonadaceae bacterium | reverse complement strand
CCCGCTCGACCATCCCAGCGCACTTCCACCCAGAAAACGCCGCTCCGCGATCTCAGCCTTGAACGTGCTGCCGAAGATCGAGGGGACGGCCGCGCCGATTCCAAACGCGTCCAGACTTCGAGGCGACGTTCCCGCATCCGCGAGATGAGAGATCGATGTGCTTAACCGAGCGTCGCCGAACTGGCGCTCGGCGCGCAGTCCGACCATCGGCTTCCGCTCGGTCGATCCAACCGGCGCCAATGACAGCGCGCCCATGGTCAGAAATGCCCAGCCCGGATGCTGCAGATGCAGAAGCGCACCTTGCCCATACGGATACAGTCCCGCGAGGTCCGAGAACGACGTCCCCGTGTTGCCGAGACTGAGCTGGCCCGATGGAGCCGAGAGCGACAGTGATGCCGCGGACTGGTAAGTGCCGAGGTGGGCGAACGCATTGCTGGCCGCGCCGCCGCTTGCGGAACCCTGAGACAATCTCGCGTCTATCCGAACGGAGTCGTACAGTGCGCCCGTCGCCGACAGCGTTACGAGGCTGTTCGCGTGCCCATTCTCATCCATTGCGTGCGCGACCGACGAGCTGACGAGAGGTCCCGCCGCGCGTCCAATCGAGCTCGAGTTGAAAACTTCGATGGTCATCGTTTCCGAGGCGAGACGCTCCGCTCCCGAGCGCAAATCGATCTGTACGAACGACGACCCCGTGCTGGAGAGGGCGGGGACTTTGAGGCGCACTCGCCGCTTCAGCGATTCGCCCGGCCCAACCACAAGCGGTGCTTGGTGGAGCTCTCTCGAAGCCCACCCGGTAGGAAGCGTGAGCTGGGCGATGACCGTCTCTACGGCATTTCCCGTGTTCGATATCTCGAATGGCAGGATGACGTCGTTACCGGCCTGGGCGTTGATCGGGCCCGTACCTGGACGAAGCCCGATCTGGCGGACGAGGTTAACGTCGATCTCGACCGGCACTATCAGCGTCGGCGAGACCGGCGACGTGAAGCGCGCTTCAGCGGCGACGAGACGACCCGCCAGCGCGTTTGCCGGGATTCCAATCGTCACGCCCACTCGATTCCTGCTGGAAATGGGCAGCGAGCGTGTCCTCGGACCAAGCACGACGAAATCCCCGCGTGGAATGACCTCGATCTCGAGCTTCATCACCTGCGCAAAAGCGTCGGGAATTGGAATCGAGACGACCTGAAAGCTGCGCGGTGCTCCCGACACGGTTACGGACGGGAGTGTGATCTCGATCTCTCTCGTCGAGTCGGCGTTTCCTGCGTTCGACATCGCGAGTGAGACGGCGCTGACCGTGCCGGGCTGGCTGGCGCGCGTTTGAGCCTGAACCACGGAAGACATGAGTCCCGCTAGAACCAGAGAGAGCGCGGCAATGTACGCGCGTCCAGACCTGATCACGGCACCGTTTGCGAAAGAGTGATCTGGTAGTTCCCGCTGTAAGCCGCGGGGGCGTCGGTCGTCCAGGTGAGCACCATTCGGAAGAAGACGGTATTGCTCCACGGATCGTTGAGCCCGCTGCGAACCTGCACCCTTTGCTCGACCTGCGCATCGGTGAGAGTGATGCTGTTCCAGGTGGCCAGATCTGACCGCCGCCACTGCAGGTCTCCGATCACCTTGCCGTTGCCCAGCGACGCGGAGAGGGAGCGGATCGATACGGTGGTCGTGCGTGAGGCACCTGTCTGCGCGTTGAGCGTAAACGTTGCGCCCGTCGCGGAGTTGACGAACCCCGCGATGTAGTCGGCGGCGGTAGGAGCCGGGAACGTGATGGTGCCGCCGGCCAAAGTGAGAATTGTTTTCTGCGCCGCGAGCGGGGAGGCGAACAGCGCCAACGCGAGCGAGATCGCCGCGCCGGTGATGCCTCCATGGAGCTTCCGCCCGAGGATTGACACTGGGTCTACTTAGCCTGGTAATCGATCTGGCCGGCAACAAGCTCGGATCCGCCGAAGTCGATCAGTGCCAGCACGACGTAGTCTCCCGCGGCGAGATTCGCCGGCACATCGATCATCACTTTGCGCGTTGCACCCGGAAGCGTGGGGAATTCGGGGATCGGAACCTCTGCTGCCAGAGAGTTGTCGAGGCGGCGAAACTCCAGACGCCCCTTGCCGAGCAGGTGAATTCCGCCGGTGTTGTGGAAGCGGACCGAGATCTGTCGCTTGGTTGCCGGCGGAACGTTCGTGGCCGTCTTGACCGGAGTCGTGGACGAAGTTGCGCGCGGAAGCGGCACATCTTCGACCGCCATGTTCTCTACCGAGCCATCACGCGAGAGACCAGGCGGTGCAACGTACACTTTCACGCCCGTCCGGAAGATGTACTGCAGCGAGTTGCCCTTCGTGGAGGCGCGCTGTGGCACTTCTTCGACGAAGAAGATGTCCCAGCACTCCTTTGTCACCGCTGCGCCGGGCTGAGCGGAGAGGCGGACGATGCGCGAGCCGTGTGGCTCGACGCGGATCGACAAAGGCGAAACGCCGAGCATCGCACCGCACGACGTGCCGGTCGACCCGGTGGGCACGAACTGGTTATCGCCGTTTTCGAGGCGGAGCCAGTCCGAGCGTGTGATCGTCGCCTGCACGGCCTTGTCGGACGTGTTCGCCAACGAGAAGCTGGCGGCTACGCGATTCGTGCCGGCGGCGAGGATCGTGACTTCGAGCGGATCTACCAGCAGCTGCGCGGACGCGGACTGCGAGACCACTACCCCTATGACAGCGCAAAGGGCGAGTACGGTTCCCCGCACTCGCCCCCCGCGCTCAACGCCCGCCCTTTCGGGCGAGCGAGAGCGAGAATTAAGCATCAGTTACGGAGCCGTCAGAGTGAATACGATCGGCAAGCTGTACGTACCTGGAGCATTGCTTGCGCTCGTGAAGTCAGACAACCAGCTCGTTCTGAAGAACGCCTGCGCTGCCGCACCGTTCGTCGAGCTCGCGCCAGACGCGAACGTCGCGTCGGCAGCGGTAATCGCCGCGAAGGTTCCACCGGCCGAAGTCGACCACGCAAGATCGCTGATCGGCTTCACACCAGCGTCGCTGCCGACGTAGGTCCAGTTCGCCGCGTTCTGTGACTTGATCTTCAGCGTCCAGCTTCTGTTCGCCTTGACCGTGAAGCTCGGGCCAGCGTTCGCGATAACGTTGCCGGCATCGACATCGTCAGCGGTCGGGTTGGTCAGCGAGGTCGTGGCCGAGCTCATGCCGAGCTTGACCAGCGCGCCAACGGTGACCGAGGCGGTGTTGGTAGTGTTACACGTGCCAGCGTTGCCGCTGCACTGTGCGTTAGCCTGGCTCGCGCCGATGGCTGTTCCGAGCACCATCGCGGCCAATAGGGAACGGGTCGCTCTCATTTTCGGTTCTCTCCAAGAAATTTGATGGTGCCGGTGACGAGCCAGAGGCTCAAAACCGGTCCTTTCAAGCGGTTGGGGTGACTGCATTTAACTGTGTTGCTTTGTACCTATAAGACGAAAACGGACTGTCCCTGTAACCGGGTTTTCACCCTTATTTCAGAGACAAATCCGTTGACTTTTTTGCGCGCGGTCTGCGCGATTCGCTTCGTCTTGTTCCGAACTGCTTGAGGCTGCCTGAAGGGCCTCAACTCCCGCGACTGCTTAACTAGTCAAGTGAAATGATTTCTACATCCGGGCCAATTTGAAACTGCGTCGGGGTTTGTTCGGGATCAGCTGCTAACTCATTGTTGGCGAACAGGATCGTAGACAGGGTAGGCTCGATGATACGCGAGAGAAATCACCCCTCTTTGTCTTCGTACTGATCCTTGAGGCTAGCGACGACATTCGGATCAGCGAGCGTCGTCACGTCACCCAGCGCACGTCCTTCGGCGATGTCGCGCAACAGGCGACGCATGATTTTTCCGGAGCGTGTTTTTGGAAGATCGGCGGAGAACAAAATGTCGTCCGGACGCGCCAGCGCGCCGATCTTTTTCGCGACGAATTCCTTCAGCTCGTCGCGCAGCGCCGGACTCTGTTTGCTCTTGTCCCGAAGTGTGACGAACGCGGCAATTGCCTGGCCCTTGAGCTCGTGCGACTTGCCGACGACCGCTGCTTCGGCAACTGCCGGATGCTCGACGAGAGCCGACTCGACCTCCATCGTGCCGATGCGATGCCCCGCGACATTCAGCACATCGTCCACTCTGCCGAGGATCCAGAAATATCCATCGGCGTCGCGTTTCGCACCGTCGCCCGGGAAATACAGATCGGGACGACCCGGCCACTTCGTGAAATAGGTCTCGACATAGCGGGCGTCGTCACCCCAGATGGTGCGCAACATCGACGGAAAAGGCTTGGTGAGCGCGAGCAGTCCTCCACCGACATCGATGCGTTTACCGAGGGAATCGAGAAGGTCCGTGCTGTAACCTGGCAGCGCTTTCGTCGCGCTTCCCGGTTTCGTGGGTGTGATTCCCGGTAGCGGTGAAATCACGATCGCTCCCGTCTCCGTCTGCCACCACGTATCCACGATCGGACAGCGATTGCCGCCGATGTGCTCGCGGTACCACATCCAGGCTTCCGGATTGATCGGCTCGCCGACCGAGCCGAGGAGCCGAAGGCGCGAGAGATCGTGCTTCGCGGGATACTCGTCGCCCCACTTCATGAACGCGCGAATCGCGGTCGGCGCCGTGTAGAGGATCGTGACGCCATGCCGCTCACAGATGTCCCAGAACCGATCTTTCTCGGGCCAGTCGGGCGCACCTTCATACATCATGCACGTCGCGCCGTTGGCGAGCGGGCCATAGACGAGATACGAATGCCCGGTCACCCAGCCGATGTCGGCCGTGCACCAGAAGACATCCTCGTCCTTGAGATCGAAGACCATCCTGGTCGTGGCTGCCACTCCGGTTAAATAGCCGCCCGTTGTGTGTACGATGCCCTTTGGCTTGCCGGTCGTCCCCGACGTGTAGAGGATGAACAAAACATCTTCCGCGTCCATTATCTCGGGCTCGCAGGTGAGCGGCGCGTCCTGCATCAGACGGTGCCACCAGTGGTCCCGGCCTTCCCGCATTTCCGCGAATGCTTCGTCTCCCGAGCTACCGGGCCGTCGCTGCACCACCACCACGTGTTCGATCGACGGAGTGGTCTCCAATGCTTTGTCGGAATTGCGCTTCAAGGGAATTATCTGGCCGCGGCGATAGCCGGCGTCAGCGGTGATGAGCACCTTCACCTTGGAATCGTTGATCCGGTCGCTCAGCGATTCGGGCGAGAACCCGCCGAATACGACCGAGTGGATCGCGCCGATGCGCGCGCAAGCGAGCATCGAGATCGCGGCCTCTGGTATGAGGGGAAGGTAGATCGCCACGCGGTCCCCCTTTCGGACCCCCAGCTTCTTGAGGACGTTGGCGAACTTGGAGACCTCGCGGTAAAGATCCCAGTACGTGAGTGTCCGCCTGTCACCCGGCTCTCCTTCCCAGATGAGCGCCGCCTTGTTTCTCCGCGCTCCCCGAATGTGGCGGTCCACGCAGTTGGCGGAGATGTTGAGCTTTCCTTCGGTAAACCACTTTGCGTGGGGAGGCTTCCAGTCGAGAACCGTCTTCCACGGCTTGATCCATTCCAACTCGCGCGCCTGGTCAGCCCAGAATTTCTCAGGGTCCTGCTCGGCCTTGGCGTAGATGTCGGGCGACGGGACGTTGGCCGCGCGGCTGAACTCCGTCGGAGGGTCGAACTTCCGGGTTTCCGTTAACAGAACGTCGATGTCAGTCATTGGCGCGAAGTAGTTGGTCGTCGCCGTATTGGCGGAGTCGCAAGGATACAGCCTTTTGCGTCGCTCTCGCCAGAGTGGCAAGTTCTAGGCGAATGTCCTCTACAATCTCTACCGGTGGATCGCCCTCTCCAATCGTCGAGGTGGCGGAGCTTGCACGCGAATTCGGATCCACGCGAGCGGTGGCCGGAGTCACGTTTTCGCTTGCCGCCGGCGAATGCCTGGCACTCTTCGGACCGAACGGGGCGGGCAAAACGACTCTTCTCCGCGTGCTCGCAGGTTTGCTTAAGCCGACCTCCGGCAGCGCGCGCGTCGCGGGCGTCCAGCTCCCAGGTGGACCGCTGGCCCGCTCGCGGGTCGGACTCGTCTCTCACCACACCATGCTTTACGAAGCGCTCTCGCCGCGGGAGAACGTCACATTTTCCGCTCGCCTCTACGGAATCCGCGATCCGCGTGGGCGCGTCGAAGACTCGCTGCGACGGATGTCGATGCTGGAGCGCGCGGATGCGCCGATCCGCTCTCTCAGCCGCGGCATGCAGCAGCGGGTTTCGATCGCGCGGGCAATGGTGCATTCGCCCCAGCTGGTGCTGGCCGATGAGCCGTACACCGGGCTCGACGAAAGCGGCTCGCGGGCGCTCACCGCGCTCCTCCAGGAGCTGCGCTCGACCGGTACCGCGATAATCATCGTGACGCACAATCTCGCCGAGGGACTCTCGCTCGCCACACACGCGGCCGTGATGCGGCGCGGGCAATTCGTGCGATATGATGCGGCGCGCAGCATCGATGCCGGCTCCTATGCAACCACTTACCGCGACGCGCTGGCGGCGAGTGACTGACATTCTCTTCGCAGCGTGGCTCATCGCCCGCAAGGATCTCTCGATCGAGTTCCGAACGCGCTCGGCGTTCCTCTCCGCTGTCGTCTTTGCGCTCCTCGGACTCGTGATTTTTTACTATGCCTGGGATCCGACGGCGGTCACCGCCACGGACCTCGCACCCGGAGTGTTGTGGGTCATCTTCACCTTTTCGGGACTGCTTGGGCTGCATCGTTCGTTCGGCGTCGAGACGGCGGATCACGCCATCGACGGATTACTTGCGTCTCCGGTAAGCAGGGAAGCGATCTTCCTCGGGAAAGCGATTGCGAACCTCATTTTCGTCGGCGCCGTTCAGGCGATTGCGATCCCGGCGCTGGCGCTCTTCTACAATCTCCCGATCGGAAACGTTGCGGGCCCGCTCATCGCGATCGCGATTCTCGCCGCCATTGGGTTGGTTGCCGTTGGAACACTGTTCAGCGCGATGGCCGTCAACACCCGCCTGGCGGAGCTGCTGCTTCCGATGCTGGCGCTGCCCTTCTTCGTACCGATCGTGATCGCCGCGGCGCAGGCGACGGCAAAACTGTTGAGCGGGCGGCCGGTCGTCGAGATCGGAGCGTGGCTCAAGCTGCTCCTCGCGTTTGACATTGTTTTCGTGGCCGCGTGCACTCTGGCTTATCCCTTTACCGTCGAGGACTAAAGCAAAGCAACTGAATAGGCGAGAGGTCCCAGTAGGTAAGTTGTCAGTGCTTTAGTTCACAACGCCCAGACTTATCTCTGTGGCATTCAGGGCACAGGCAGTTGCTTGTGCTCTGACTTTTCCGAGATAAGTCTGGGCGTAGTGAACTGGCAAACTGGCATCTATGCCACTGAGACATCCCGCCCGTTCAGTTGCAGTTATCAGGCGGGGTGCAGCAGCGCCGTTTAAATTGATCACAAATGCACCTGGCATCGACATGAAGATCTCCTGGCTTCCCACCGTCGCCGGCGCGGCGGTGCTTGGCACAGTCATCAGGGCGGCGTTCTTCACCCCGCTCGAGGCGAAGCAGGGAGCGGCACAAAAGATCTTTTACATTCACGTTCCATCCGCGTGGGTCGCGTTTCTCGCGTTCTTTCTCGTCGCTGTCGCCAGCGGCGTCTACTTGTGGATCCATGACCCTCGCCTCGACCGCTTCGCCGAGAGCTCAGCGGAAGTCGGAGTAGTCTTCACCACCGTAGTGCTGATCACCGGGCCGCTCTGGGCAAAACCGATCTGGGGGACGTACTGGGCGTGGTGGGATGTGCGCCTCGTCTCGACGCTCTTTCTCTGGTTCATCTACGTTTCGTACATCGTTCTCCGTGGAGCGGTCGAGTCGCCCGAACTTCGGGCCCGGTATTCGGCGGTACTGGGCATCCTTGGAGCGCTCCTCATCCCATTCATCCACCTGAGCGTTTACCTCTTCGCCACTATGCACCCAATGCCGATCGTGGGAAAGCCCAGTGCCCCCTCACTTCCAGCTGAAATGCTGGTGACTCTTCTGCTATCGCTGGTGTCGTTCACGCTTCTTTATCTCGCATTCGTCCGCTCGCGCTACCGGTACGCCGTCGAGCGCGATGCCGCTGCCGCAAAAAGGGAACACGATGCCTGACACCTCCGCGTACTATCATCTCGCCTACACGATTGCGCTCGGCATCTACGCGGCGTACGGGCTCAGCCTCTATCTGCGTCGCAAGCGCGTGCGAGCGAAATAATGGCGGTCAACCTGTTCGCGTCGCCGTCGATTCCCACGGAGGTTTCCGACCCGATCAATGCTCGCATCCTCGCGGTATCGGAGGATCGCATCGCGGGTTTCGTCGATGAGCCGTTCGCCGCGATCGCAACCACGGCGGAGCTGACGGAGGACGTCGTGATCGAGCGACTGCGCGCGATGCTTTCCGCGGGCGTGATCAGGCGCATCAGGCAGACCCTGATGGCGACGAACCTCGCCCCGGGGGCGCTCGTCGCCTGGCGCGTTGCGCCTGACAGGCTCGACTCTGCCTTCAACTACATGGTAAAGGAAGATCCATTTTCGGGTCACGTCGTAATTCGATCGACCGACTCCGAGACTCCGGGCTCCGTCTACAGGTTGTGGACGACGCTCAAGGTGCCCCAGGGATTCTCGATGCAACGCCACTGCGAGTTTCTGTCTGGGAAGGTCGGCGCGGATGCTTTCCGCATCATGCCGGCGAAGCGCCTCTTCGCGCTGGGCGTCGGGCACGTGCGTCGTCGCGGCATGGAGCCGGGCTCGCGAAGCGAAGAGCCGGGACGCGTGCTCGACACCAACATCGTCGAGCTCTCGCCTCTCGAGTGGCTTGTGCTCACGGCACTCAAGCGCGAATTCATAATCGACGAGATAACGCCGAATCCGTGGCGCGGACGCGCCGAGGATGCGGGCCTGCCGCTGGATGAATTCATTCACATCGCCCGCTCATTGAGTGCGCGCGAGGTGATCGGAAGATTTTCGACCTTCCTCGAGCACGTGAAGCCGTCTGCCGGTGGAGAGCGCGTGACGCGGTACAACGCACTTTTCCATTGGCGGGTTCCCGCCGGCAGGGAGATCGAAGCCGGGCGCGAGATCGGCCGTCATCACATCCTGACGCACGCGTACTGGCGGGAAGGCGGACCCGAGTTCGCAAACGTCAACGTCATGGCGGTGGCGCACGGCACCGACAAGCAGCTGGTGCTGGAGCACAAGGCCGCGATTGACAGGCATCTCGAGGATGCCGGCATTCCGGCGCAGTACACGAACGTGTTTTGGGGCGGACGAAGCGAGATCAAGCCGTCCGAAATTTCTCCCGTGGAGTACGAGGCCTGGGCAAAGCGCGCGGGCCTGATTGCGGAATCGAGAACGGGGTAGCAGTGGCAGAAGGAAAGATCTTCCTCGTCGGTGCTGGTCCCGGTGATCCCGGCCTCATCACGGTAAGAGGGAAGCAACTCATCGACTCGGCTGATGCCGTCGTGTACGACGCACTCGCTAATACCGCGCTGCTCCCCCCGGGCGCGCGGTCGACTGGAAGGCCCGAGCTTTATTACGTCGGCAAGCGTGGTGGGGCGAAGGACTCGGTAACCCAGGAAGAGATCAACGCGCTGCTCGTGAAGCTCGCTCGCGAAGGAAAGCGTGTCGTGCGTCTCAAGGGCGGGGATCCGTTCGTGTTCGGCCGCGGCAGCGAAGAGGCACAGGCGATGAACGACGCTTCGATTCCGTTCGAAGTCGTTCCAGGAATAACGGCCGGCATCGCCGCGCCGGCGTACGCGGGTATTCCGGTGACGCACCGCGCTCTGGCGACATCGGTGACTTTTGTGACCGGCCACGAAGATCCAGCCAAGCCGAGCACCCAGACCAACTGGACAGCGCTCGCGAAGTCAGGCGGGACGATCGTTTTGTACATGGGAGTGAAGACCCTCGCCAGCATCGCCGAGACACTGATCAAGGGCGGAATGCCCGGCGACATCCCGGCTGCCGCCATTCAATGGGGAACGCATCCCAGGCAGCGTACCGTCGTGGCAACGCTCGAGACTCTGGCGGCGAAAGCAATCGAGCAGGACATCACCGCGCCGGTTATCACCGTAATCGGGTGGTCGGTCGTGCTGCGCGACGAGCTGAACTGGTTCGAGCGGCGGCCGTTGTTCGGAAAGCGGATCGTCGTTACCCGCGCTTCTCGGCAGGCTCCGGCGCTGACCGAGAAGCTCAGTGAGCTGGGAGCTGATGTGATCGAGATGCCGGCCACGCAGATCGCGCGGCTGGATCTCGCGCCGCTGCGCATGGAGATCGGTCGTCTGTCGCTCTACGATTGGCTGATCTTCACCAGCCAGAACGCGATCGCGATTTTCTGGGAGCAGCTACTCGGCGAAGGCAAGGACGCGCGCGCGTTGGCTGGACTCAAGGTCGCTGCCATTGGACCCGCATCGGCCGGTGCGCTGCTCGAGCACGGCATAACGGTCGATGTGATCCCGAATCGCTTCGTCGCCGAGGGGCTGCTGGAGATGATGCGCGCACGCGACGACATCGCGGGGAAGAAGGTGCTTTACGTGACGGCTGAAGGTGCGCGCGATGTGTTACAGCATGGTCTGAGGGAAATCGGCGCCGATGTCACGCTGATCGAGGCCTACCATTCGATCGTAGACGGCGAGGGCGCGGAAAAGCTCGCGCGAGCTATCGAAGCCGGAAGGGTGGATCTCGTCACCTTCACTTCCGGCTCCGCGGTGAGAGGATACATCGACGCCGTCGGAGAAGAGCTGGCAGTCAAGGTTCCTGCCGCGTCCATCGGAGCACAGACATCAGAGGCGCTCCGCGAAGCGGGAATCGAGGTAAGGGTGGAAGCAAAGGAAGCGACGCTCGACGGTCTCGTGTCCGAGGTCCTCAGTGCCTTCTAAGCCGGTGATCGACCCGAACGTCGTGAGAATCGGGACGCGTGCTTCCGAGCTCGCGCTCCGGCAGGCGCGGCTCGTCGAGAGCGCGTTGCTCGCGCGTGGCATCGCGTCAGAGCTCGTCACCTTCAAGACCACCGGCGACAAGAAACTGGACCAGCCGCTCACCGAGATCGGCGCGAAGGGCCTGTTCACGCGCGAGCTCGAGGTCGCGCTGACGAAGAACAAGATCGATTGCGCGGTGCACTCGCTGAAGGATCTGCCTACCGAATCCCCTGACGGTCTCGAGGTCGTCGCGCAATTGGAGCGGGAAGACCCCCGGGACGTGCTCGTCGTCAACCGGCAGACGGGAGCGGAGAATCTGGATGACCTACCGGCGGGATCGCGCGTGGGGACATCGAGCCTTCGCCGCCGCTCGCAGCTGCTGGCGCGCAGACCTGATCTGGAGGTCGCCGAGCTGCGCGGAAACGTGCCCACCCGGCTCGGGAAGGTCGAGAACGGAACCGTCCACGCCGCGATTCTCGCCGCGGCCGGGTTGATTCGTCTCGAGGTCGAGCGCCGCATCACGATGTTTCTCGAGCCGCCCGAGTGGCTGCCGGCCGCCGGCCAGGGTGCCATCGCGATCCAGATCCGGAGCGACGACGCAAGAATGAGAGATCTCATGCAACCGCTCGATCACGGGCCGACGTCGACCGCGACGCGCGCCGAGCGCGCGTTCCTGGCGGCACTCGACGGTGGCTGCCAGGTCCCGATCGGCGCGCTGGTGAGCGACATCGGCGGCACGCCTACATTATATGGTATGCTGGCGGACCTGAGTGGCCGGCACATCGTGCGTGGCTCCCGCGTGCTCGACCTGCGCTCGCCCGAACAAACCGGAGAGGCGCTGGCCGCCGAGATACGGTCCCGCGGAGGCAGCAGCCTCCTCGTGGAGCTTCGTCAGCTATCCAAACTTCCCGCGCCGCAACCAGAGTAAGAGTGTCCAGCTTCCCGCAATATCGTCCGCGCCGATTGCGACGGACCGCCGCGCTTCGAAACCTCGTCCGCGAGACACACCTCGCGCCGTCGCAGTTGGTCCTCCCTGTCTTCGTGCGTGATGGAAAAAAAATTAGGCGCCCAGTCGGATCGATGCCCGGCGTGAATCAGACATCGGTCGATGAGATGCTGCGCGACGCCGAAGCGGCCGCGAAGGCGAAAGTCGGTGGAATCATTCTCTTTGGCGTCCCGGAAACGAAGGACGCGACCGGTTCGTCGGCGTGGGATGAGAAGGGCGCGGTGCAGCTGGGAGTGAGCGCGCTCAAGAAAGAGATCCCCGAGCTGGTGGTGATCACCGACGTCTGCATGTGCGAGTACACCGACCACGGCCATTGCGGGATTCTGAAGAACGGCGAAGTGGACAACGACGCGACGCTCGAACTCTTGTCCCGCGCCGCGCTCTCGCACGCGCGCGCGGGGGCGGACATCGTCGCACCGAGCGACATGATGGATGGCCGAGTTCAGGCGATCCGATCGTCGCTCGACGATGCCGGCTGTTCGGACGTCTCCATCCTCAGCTATGCCGCGAAGTATGCCTCCGCGTATTACGGTCCCTTTCGCGACGCGGCAGAGTCGGCACCGCAGTCCGGCGACCGACGCGGCTATCAGATGGATCCCGGCAATGCGCAGGAAGCCATGCGCGAGGTCCTCGCCGACATCGAGGAGGGCGCAGACGCGGTGATGGTGAAGCCCGCCGGCCCGTACCTCGACATCGTATCGCGGGTAAAGTCGGAGACAGGCTATCCAGTAGCCGCTTATCAGGTGAGCGGCGAGTACGCGATGATCTGCGCCGCGGCCGATCGCGGCTGGATCGAGAAGGATCGCGTGATGATGGAATCGCTGCTGGGCATCCGCCGCGCTGGTGCGGATTTCATCGTCACCTACTTCGCCACCGAAGCCGCGAAGCAGCTCTGATTTCAGGATGAAACTTGACGGATACCCGAGCCGTAATTCAATTAGATGATTGGCTAATTAACTAACTAAACCATGAACGACGTATTTCGTGCTTTGTCCGATCCCACCAGGCGGGAGATCCTCGAGCTTCTGCGCTCGGGACCCCGCACGTCCGGGGAGATCGCGGACAAGTTCAGCACAAGCTGGGCGACCATTTCGCGCCACCTGAGCGTGCTCAAGGACGCCGAGCTGATCCTGGCCGAACGGAACGGACAACACGTCGTGTACGAGCTGAACACAACGGTGTTTCAGGAAGTAGTCGAGAATCTCATCAAGTGGCTTCGCCCCCGGAGATCAAATGCGTAAATGGATTCCATTACTCATCATCGCGGCGGCGGTCGTCGCATCGGCGGTCGTCTATCCAAGGCTGCCCGAGACAATACCAACACACTGGAACATGGACGGACAGCCCGATGGCTGGAGCAGTCGGGCTTTCGGCGCATGGATCACCCCGGTGATTCTGCTCGTCATGTGGGGGTTAGTGCGCGTCCTGCCAGCAATCGACCCGCGAGGAGCGAACTACGCCAAGTTCGGCGGCACGTTCGAGGCCATCATCGACTCGCTGATGCTATTCCTGCTGGGGATGCACATCGTGGTACTGCGCGCGGGTCTTGGCTATCCCGTGCAGATACAGCGGATAGTTCCATTCGGCATTGGAGTTCTGCTCATCGTGATCGGGAATCTGCTTCCGCGCTGCCGTCCCAACTGGTTCGTGGGAATCCGGACGCCGTGGACGTTGTCGAGCGACCGCGTCTGGGAAAAAACTCACCGCTTCGGTGGCCGCCTGTTCGTTGCTGCCGGGTTTCTCATTGCTATTGCTGGTTTGTTCTGGGTCGAGTGGGTGCACGTTGTCCTCATTACCTCGATACTTGTCGCCACGGCGGCAGTGCTGATCTATTCGTATCTAGAATGGAAACGTGAGCAATCCCCCGCGAGCGCCGTCAGTTAATACTCCACTCGCCTCAAACCAATGAAGTCCCTCATCTTTTCGCTCTCAGGGCTCGCGGCCATTTCGCTCAGTTCGATGCCGCTAGCGCTGGCTGCCAGTCAAACTCCCGGTAAGCCCAGTGCGCCGGCTCAGGCGCCATCGGCGGCGGCCATCGACACTGTTCCCCCGAAGACGGTCATCGAGACGCCGTTCGCGATTCAAAGCGGAACGCTGTCATTGCCGGGAACGCTCACGCTCCCAGCGAAGTACAAGCGCCAGATTCCCGTAGCGCTCATCGTGGCCGGTTCCGGACCTACCGATCGGAATGGCAATTCCGCGGGCGCGTTGCGCGCGCTGAACAACTCCAATCTCTACGCTATTCTCGCCTGGCAGCTCTCCAATGCGGGAATCGCATCCGTGCGCTACGACAAGCGAGTGCTCGGTGACAACGTTCAGAAGATCGATCTTGCTTCGACCACGATCGACGATTTCATCGCCGACGCGATCGCCGGCGCGAGGAAACTCGTCTCCGACCGGAGGTTCTCGAAAGTCATCCTGATCGGACACAGCGAGGGCGCCGAGCTGGTTCTGCAGGCGGTGAATCGCGGCGCGCCTGCGGCTGGCATAGTGATGATGTCCGGAGCGGGCAGGCCGATTCTGCCGGTGCTACGAGAGCAGATCTCCAAACAGCTTCCGCCCGCCGAGGTCGTGAAATGGGACTCGGCGTCGGCCCGCTACCTGCGCGGCGAGGATCCGGGAGATGTGCACCCGGGCCTCAGATCGTTGTTGCAGCCGACGAATCGCCGCTTCATGCAGAGCTGGGTGAAATACGATCCGGCCGCGGAGATCGCGAAAGTCAAAGTCCCGGCTCTGATCATCCAGGGCGGACGTGACATCCAGATCAGCGAAGCCGACGCCCGCGCTCTCAAGGCGGCGCACCCTGCCGCCAAGCTGGTGGTGATTCCGGCCGCCAATCACGTTTTCAGAGCGGCCATGACCGACGATCGCATGGCCCAGGCGAAGCTCTACACCGATCCGACGATTCCCGTTGTTCCGGAGCTTACGCCCGCGATTGTCGAGTGGATCAGCAAACTGAAGTAAGGGCTTGGCATGAACGGAAAACCAACTGCGAGGGGAGCAAGGTAGGAGGTTGGAGGTACTAGGTGCGAGGTATGAGGTAACGCGCACCACGTGGCGCCTCTACCTCCTGCCTCGTGCCCAGCACCTCGCACCCCCTACCTAGCTCTTCTCGCAGTCGCAGTTAATCCCACCGCCTAGCTCTTCTCGCAGTTGGTTTTCCCTCTTTGGCGAAGAGAACCTAGCCGGGGCGCGGTAATGCTTGGCCGGTTAACTTGTACCCTCCCTCACGAACTGTCCGAAATGCGCTACAGACTCTTCCCCGGAACCGGCATCAAGGCGAGCGAGGTCGGCTTCGGCACGTGGACGCTCTCCACCGGCTGGTGGGGCGAAAAGACCGATGACGAAGCGGTGGAGTTGCTGCGCGCGGCCCACTCGCAATTCGGCATCAACTTTTTCGACACCGCCGACACCTACGGTAACGGCCGCGGCGAGCGGCAGCTCGCGCAAGCATTCCGGGGAAAGCGGGACGATTTGCTGTATTCGACCAAGATCGGATACGACATCTACAATCCCGCCGCGCAGTCCGGGCGTCGCGGACAGAGCGAGCTGCCGCAGAAGTTCGATCGGGACTACATGCGCTTCGCGCTCGACAAGTGTCTCGAGCGGCTCGAGACAGACCACGTCGATGTCCTCCAGCTTCACAACATCAAGATGGAACACGTCCGCGATGCTACGATCTGGCAGACGCTGCGAGAGATGAAGGACGAAGGACTCATCGGCGTCTGGGGCGCAGCGTTCGGTCCTGCGATCGGGTGGCTGTACGAAGCGGTGGAGCTGTGCGAGCGGGAGAGCGACATCGGGACTATTCAGATGATCTGGAGCGTCATCGAACAGCATCCCGGAACCGCGATGATCGAAGCGGCCAAAGAGTTCGCGCCGAATTGCTGCTTCAACATCCGCGTCACCCACGCGTCGGGAATGCTGGAAGGGAAGTACACCGAGGACACCGTGTTCCCCGCCAACGACCACCGTCGCCATCGTCCGCGCTCCTGGCTCATCAACGGGCTTAAGAAAATCCGCACCCTCGATTTTCTCACGACCCAGATGACGCTGGGTCAGGCGGCACTCAAATGGCTCCTCTCGGAGGAGCGCGTGGTGACGACGCTGCCCAACATCTACGATCTGGAGCAGCTCCGGGAATTCGCTGAGGCCTCGGATAAGCCGGACCTCTCGACCGCACAGCTGGAGCGCGTGGCCGAGCTGGCCGAGAACAATTTTGGCGTTGACGAAGAGCCAATGAGCTACAAGGGCACGATGGAGCGGGTCGTCACGTGATCAATCCATGGCACGATCTGCCGGCGGGCATCCATCCCCCCGACAACGTGACGGCGGTGATCGAGATCCCTCGCGGAAGCAGGAACAAGTACGAGCTGGACAAGGCAACCGGAATGATTCGCCTGGACCGGGTTCTTTATTCGGCGGTCCATTATCCTGGGGACTACGGACTCATTCCCCGTACCCTGCACGAGGATGGCGATCCGTTGGATATTCTCGTCCGCATCAACGAGCCGACGTTTCCCGGCTGCCAGATCGACTGCCGTCCGCTGGGTGTGCTCAGAATGCGCGACCGGGGCGAGCCGGACGACAAAATCCTCGCGGTGCCGTGTCACGACCCGTACTATCACGAGTACTTCGACATCGCCGATCTTTCTCAGCACTACTTGAAGGAAGTGGAGCACTTCTTCCATATCTACAAGGACCTCGAGGGGAAGCGCGTCGAGATCGTCGGTTGGGAGAAGAGCGAAGTGGCGGCACGCGTGATCAACGAATCGATCGCACGCTATCAGGAGAGATTTCATCAGGTCGGTACCTAATTATTCGGCGCCCCGGCCACGCGGCCGGCGGCGGAGGACGATAATGAACAGCCAGCGATCTACACTGGGCTCATTCGCGGTCATCATGCTTCTCGCTTCGCTCGCGTCGGCGTGCACCAGAGACGACGACACGGTGGTGAAGGGGCGAAGTGGACCGAACGGAGCCGCGCGCGACAGCGTCAGCGATCTCGCCCTCAGCGAGGAGGGACTGGGCCAGATTCAGATCGGAATGAACCTCGCTGATGCGGTCAACATGGGTCTTCTCAATGAGAACCCGACCATGAACAAGGAATGCGACTTCGTTTTCCCGGCGGTTGGCGCCGGCATACCCGAGGGCGTCAGCGTCATGGTGGTCAAGGGCAAGATCGCGCGTATTGACGTCGACACCGGATCTGTCACCACTGAGGACGGCGCGAAGATCGGCGACACCGAAGACCACATAAAGAGCATCTACGGCGACGAAGTGAAGGTCGAGCCGCACAAGTACATCGAGGGTGGACACTACATGACCGTTGCGGGCGACAGCGCCAGTGCCGGCAAAGCGCTCGTGTTCGAGACCGACGGCAAGCGCGTGACGATGTTCCGCGGCGGCCGCCTTCCCGAAGTAAAGTGGGTAGAAGGCTGTAGCTAGGCGAGCAACGCGGGGCGGTGCCGCAGTACTTGAAAGATCGGAGAATTGAAACACGTGACGCGGACGTTCCTGACTGCAGAATGGCGCTACCTCGCCATGCTCAACTTCAAGGTCGACCCCGGTGTTCTCGGGCCCCACCTGCCGAAGGGCGTCGAGCTTGACACCCACGGTGGCCGTCACTTCCTGAGCCTCGTCGCCTTTCTCTTTCTGGACACGGACGTATTGGGGCTGCCGGCGTTCTTCCACCGCAACTTCGAGGAAGTGAATCTTCGCTTTTATGTCCGCCGGGTAGCCGATAAGGAGTCGCGGGCCGGAGTCGTCTTCATTCGCGAGATGGTCCCACTCCCACTCGTCGCGGAGCTGGCCAGGCTCACCTACAACGAGCCGTATCGAACGGTCCCGATCGAGCACACCGTTGTTGAAACCGACGGTGAGCTCCAGAGCGTGGAGTATCGGTTCGGAGGACTGCGCGACCGGTGCCGTGTCGCGCTCCACGTCAATGGGCCTCCGCGAGACATGGAGGTCGGCTCGGAAGAAGAGTTTCTGTCCGAGCGCGGCTGGGGGTACACCAGGCAACGCTCCGGAGCGACGATCGAGTATCGGGTCCAGCACGCGCGGTGGCACGTCTGGCCGAATGCGCTCTGGGAGCTCGAGGGCCCACTGGGGGAATTCTACGACGAGCCGTTTGCAAGTATACTCAAAGAAGCTCCGGCATCCGCATTTATCTCGGATGGATCTCCGGTTGCGGTGCACATGCCGGAGCGAATCGACTAACTGATCAGGATCACCGCAATGACTACCACCGCTACCGAAACCGAGTTGCGCTACCCGGTCGGAAAATTCGACTTCGATGCGCCTATCAACGACGCAGACTATCCGAAGCTGATCACCGCGATCGCCGAGGCTCCGGTGGCGCTGCGATCGGCGGTCGCTGGACTCACCCGTGACCAGCTCGAGACCCGCTACCGGCCCGGCGGCTGGACGGTGAAACAGGTGGTTCATCACGTCCCTGACAGCCATCTGAACGCCTACACGCGATTCAAGCTTGCACTCACGGAGAACGAGCCGACGATCAAGCCGTATGACGAAGCCGCGTGGGCCGAGCTCCCTGACTCGCGGAAAGTACCCATGGAAGTCTCACTCGACTTGCTGGACGCGCTCCACCTGCGCTGGGTGGCGCTCCTCCGCTCCATGGATACTGCCGACTTCAATCGCGGATTGCGGCATCCGGAACACGGCCGGGTACTAACACTCAGGCAGATGCTTGGACTGTACGCGTGGCACGGACGGCATCACGTCGCGCACATAACTTCATTGAAAAAGCGGGAGCGTTGGTGACAGAGCTGGCTACTTTTGGAGCGGGCTGTTTCTGGGGAGTCGAGGTCACGTTCAGAAACATTCCGGGCGTCAAGGACGCCCTCGTTGGCTACCTCGGCGGCACGCTCAAAAACCCCACTTACCGGGATGTCTGCACCGGCCGGACGGGACACGCCGAGGTGGTAGAGGTGAAGTACGATCCCGCCGAAGTGAGCTATGACAAGCTTCTCGACGTGTTCTGGGAGAATCACGACCCGACGACCCTCAACCGCCAGGGCCCCGACGTGGGTACCCAGTATCGCTCCGCGATCTTTTATAACACGCCTGAGCAGAAGCGCGTGGCCGAGGAGTCGAAGGCTCGGCTCGAGGCGAGCGGTCAATTCCGCCGCCCGATCGTCACTGAGATCACAGAAGCCACTGCGTTTTATCCGGCCGAGGATTACCACCAGCGGTACCTGGAGAAGCGCGGACTCGCCAGCTGTCACGTATAACTAGCTCCCCTCGCAGTTGTTTTTCTTTACGATGCGATGAGACGAGTCGCGGGCGGCACCCCGCTTGCCTCACATCCTTTGGTCAAACCCAAGGGCGGTTCACGTGAAACGAAAAAACAACTCGCGGCGGACGACCTGGCTCCTCATTGGAGCGGGGGCCGCGATGGTAGCGGGAAGATTGATGGAGCGCGGACTGAACAGCGGATGGCGCGCCTGGAAGGACGAGGAACCCCCCACCTTCAAGCGCGGCGATAGCTGGTTGCAAGCGTTGGCGTTTACTGCGCTGTCCGCGGCGGCTGTGGCGACCGCGGAGTTGGTCGCGCGGCGCGGTGCCCATCTGGGCCTCACTCAGATGACGGGCAGACCCGCACCAGCTGGTCTGTGAAGCACTCGCCCGGATTCCTCAAAATTGTAGAGGATGCCAAATCGCGGGTTCGCGAGATTAGCATCGATGAAGTGCGGCGGAAGCTCGAGAGCGGCAAGGCGAAGCTCGTCGACGTGCGCGAGGACAGCGAGTGGGCGGCGGGACACGCCCGCGGCGCCCAGCACCTGGGGAAGGGCGTGATCGAGCGCGACATCGAGCAGACCATTCCCGACAAGAACGCCGAGCTGATTCTCTACTGTGGCGGCGGTTTCCGTTCCGCGTTGGCGACGGACAGTCTGCAGAAAATGGGATATACGAACGTCGCTTCGATGGCAGGCGGCTGGCGCGGGTGGCAAGCGGCGGGCGGGCCGGTCGAGACGGGAGAATGACAGTCGACTGGCTCGCGCGGGTTACATTGGCCACGCCGCAAGACGGCGCAAAGTACTTGACAATACAAAGTAAATCCGTATCTTGAAGCCGGTTGCACTCACGGAGAGTGGATCGTGCTTCGTCCCGTGTTAATCGTCACCTCGATTGCCAACGCCGCCGCCGGCGTCGGACTAGCCTCCATGTGGTTCAGATTCCGACACGACGATGGAATGCCGATCGTCGTGCTGCTTGTCGCCCTCTCACTCTTCATTCAGGGCATGTTCACGCTCGGCCACCTGCGCGGACTGTGGAAGCGGTGGGGAATTCCGTCCTTCCTGCTCTTCGTCACCGGAGAGTCGGCAGCCGCTCTCGTCGGTGGGGTCGCCATCCTGCAAGGCGTGCTCTACAATCTCCACCCAATCAATGGCGACTTTGAATTCGGCCCGCTTCTCGCCGCGACGTTCATGACGACGCAGGCAACGATTGGCCTCGTCTTCGCAGCGCGCAGCTGGGGAATCCCGTTCCCGGGAAATGCGTAGCGCGGTGTCATCGCTGATCATTCACACTGGAGAACGCTGATGTTGAGACTGCTCGTAATGCTGGCGTCGATCGCAAACTGCGCCGGCGGACTCGTGCTGATAGCGACCTGGGCAACGATGTGGCAGCGCGTCCCGATCATCGTGCTGTTCATCGGCGCATCGCTTCTCATTCAGGGGGCCTACACGATCCTGTACTTGCGTGGAGATCTCGACCGTTGGGGAGACCTCGCCACGGGCGCGCTGTTCGCTGGGGAAGGACTGTCGGCGTGCGTCGGCGCCGGTGGATTGATTCAGGGCGTCATCCACAACATCAACAACGCCGACATGGAGATGGCGCCCGTGCTGGCCGGCCTGCTGATGCTCGTGCAGGCGGTGTTGGCGCTACTCTACCTCCTCGTCACAGATCGGTTGCGACCGCGGGTCAACGGACGCAGCTCTGCCTGAGCGCTACGGCCTCAGCTCGCCGTGGTCGACGGGCTCGCGCCCTCGACGCATGAACAGGTACTCGTAGAGAAGCGACGCCACCACCGCGCCCGTGATCGGGGCGAACCAATACAGCAGTTGCGCTTCATAAACCCCACTCGCGACCGCCGGGCCGAACGAACGAGCCGGGTTCATCGAAGCACCGGTGAGCGGGCCGATCACAAGTATGTCGGCGGCGACCACGAACCCAATCGCCAGGCCCCCGATCTTGGGACCATTCAGATCCACTGCAGTTCCAAATACGACGAACGCCAGGAAAAACGTCGCGATCGCCTCTAGCAGGAATGCCTGGCCACCTGTGATGTCGAGCGCGATCGCCTGGCCGCCGCCGCGCGTGGCGACGAATACGGCTTCGGGAAAAGTCGCCTTGAGCGCGTAAGCCGCCACGACAGCGCCGAGAATCTGTGCGACGATGTACATCGCGGCCATCATCGCCTCGATCCGTCTGGTAGCGAGAATTCCCAGCGTCACCGCCGGATTGAAATGTCCCGAGATGCGCATCAACGCGCTCACCATGACGCCCAGAATGAGTCCGTGGGCGAGGGCGACCTCGATGAGGCCGGCCTGGCTCTGCGACATGCGCGCCGTCATGATCGCGCCGCTCCCGACGAAGACGAGAGCAAAAGTACCGATGAATTCAGCTGCGAAGTGGCGCCACGCGTCCCGCATTTGCTGCCCCCTGCCTCGTGAAGATCGATGGGGCCGCGGCGCGTGAGATCCCTAGATCACCCGGCGCAATACCAGCGCGGCGTTTATTCCCCCGAAGCCGAAGGAATTCGTGAGCATGTGCTCCACGCGTTCCTTCCGCCCGGTTGCTGGCAGAAAGTTAAGATCGCAGGCCTTGTCCGCAACCTGAAGGTTGACGGTCGGCGGCAGCCATTCGCGCTCGATCGCGAGCGCGCAGATGGCGGTCTCGATTGCTCCCGATGCGCCGAGTGCGTGGCCATAGTAACCCTTGGTGCCACTCATCGGGATCCTGTACGCGCGATCGCCCAGCACTTGCTTGATCGCCATTGTCTCCGTCGCGTCGTTGAGCGGCGTCGAGCTTCCATGCGTGTTGACGTAGCCGATCTCCCCAGCGGAAACATTGGCGTCCTCGAGCGCCAGGCGCATCGATCGCGCCGCCTGGGAGCCATCGGGGCGCGGAGCCGTCATGTGGTGTGCATCGTTCGTCGTGCCGTACCCGGCAACCTCGGCGTAGATCGGAGCGCCCCGTGATTTCGCTCTCTCGTATTCCTCGAGAATGAGGACCGCGGCTCCCTCACCCATCACGAATCCGTCGCGATCCTTGTCGAACGGGCGCGAGGCCATCTCCGGCTCTTCGTTGCGCGTGGACATTGCGCGGATGAGCGCGAACGCTCCATAGCAGAGAGGGGCGAGCGGCGCTTCCGCGCCTCCCGCGATCATCACGTCGGCGTACCCGTCGCGAATCTGCCGGAACGCATCGCCGATCGCGATCGTTCCCGATGCGCAGCTCATGGCGTTGGTGGAGTTCGGGCCCATGACTCCGAGCTCGATCGCAATGTTGCAGCTCGCCGCGCCGCCGAAGACCGCGAGCGCGAGCGTCGCGTCCACCGCGCGCAATCCCTGGGTGAGATAGACAGCGAGCTGGCCCTCCGCGTAGCTGATCCCACCGAGCGCCGTGCCCATGTTGGCTCCGACGCGCTCGCGGTTTTCCTTCGACAGGTCGAGATTCGCATCGGCGAGGGCCATCTGCGCGCCCACCACTGAGAATTGCGCGAACCGGTCGAGCCGCTTCGCGCTCCTGCGGTCGAGGTGGTCGCCCGGAACGAAGTCGTTGATCTCCGCGGCGTTGTGACTGCGGAACTCCGAAGGATCGAAGCGGGTCAGCGACCGAACCGCGGAGCGCTGCCGCTCGAGTCCGGACCAGAAAGGATCACGGCTGGTTCCGATCGGAGTG
>JBGQIT010000003.1:0-24095 GCA_041498575.1 Gemmatimonadaceae bacterium | reverse complement strand
GGGATGCTCGAATGGGTTGTACAACCCGGGCATCTCGGTGAACTCGATCGGGCCGTCGAGATTCTGCGTGAGCCACAGCTCCTCGAAGTGCGCGATGTGGCCGACGTCCCAGATGATGGGACTCATCAGCGGATCGTGCTGCTGATGCAGGTCCTCGTCGGACAGCCCGGCTACGAGCAGGAGCGTCCGCGCGCGCGCCTCGATAAGGAGGTCCGCGATCTCCTGCTTTGAGGGAGGAGCAGAGGAGGGTGCGGGTGTTGTGAGTCGGGATCCAGTCATGGAAGGAGAAACACGTTCCGGCAACAAATGCAATGTTAGCGCTGTACCCGAAACTTGCCAGCCGAAAGCGCGTACCAATTTTCTGCCGGGCGGTCTCCCGAGTTCCGATCTCCAATCCCAACAGGTACTTACGGAGCCCGTCGATGAGGCGGTACACTCCTTTCGTACCGCCTTCTTCCGGAACACACACGAATGGCCGAGCAGAGAATCGCACTCGTAACGGGCGGCAACCGCGGAATTGGGCAGGAGGTCTGCCGCCAGCTGGCCGGGCTCGGCATCAAGGTAATCCTGGGATCACGCGACGCGGCGAGGGGAGTTGCGGCCGCGAAAGAGCTCGTTGCCGAGGGATTACCAGTTGAGACGCATCAGCTCGACGTTGCGAGCGCGAAGAGCATCAGCGAATGCATGAACTGGGTGCGTCTGGATGTGGGCCGTCTCGACATCCTGGTGAACAACGCCGGAATCATGATCGAGGAAGGTGACGCCGATCCGATGGAAGAGATCGAGATCATTCGCGAAACGATGCAGACCAATGTCTATGGCCCATTTCTGCTGTCCCGCCTTGCCATACCCATCATGAAGAGCCGTCGTTACGGGCGAATCGTCAATCTCTCGAGCGGCATGGGCTCGCTCGCAGAAATGGGCGCGGGATACATTGCTTACCGGTTGTCGAAGGCGGGTATCAACGTGGTAACTCGAGTGATAGCGGCCGAGACGGAAGGAATGGGAATCCTGGTGAACTCAGTTGACCCCGGCTGGGTACAGACAGCAATGGGTGGGCGCGGCGCCACGCGTACTGTTAAGAAAGGTGCCGAGACTGTCGTATGGCTGGCGACTGCTCCCGACAACGGTCCAACGGGCGCCTTCTTCCGCGATCGCAAAGCGATAGCGTGGTAGAATTGCACTTGCCAATGTTCGCGAATAGGTTTTCGGTCACCGCGTAACATGGCGAACCCCAGCACAGTTACACTCAGTCCATCGGGACGTCACAGCCCGCTGATCGGTTTCTTCGAGCGGGTGCCCATCATAGCAGGCAGCACGGTGGCCATCATCGGCGCTGTAGCGCTCGCGGGCTGGGCGCTGAATCTTCCTTTCATCACGACAGTGACGACCGGCGGATACCCGATACTTCCGCTGATGGCGGTGTGCTTCGTTCTGGCGGGCGGCGCGCTGACGATGGCAGTGCGTCCGCATCGGACCGCAACTCTGGACGCGGTGCAGCAGACTCTCGCCGCGCTCGTCGCCACGATCGCCGGGCTCACGCTCTACGAATATCTTCGTGGCAGCGAATCCGGGTTCGATCTGCTGCTGTTCGGAGACAGAATCAAGCAGGTCTCCAACCATCCTCCCGGCCGCATCGCGATAAACAGCGCCGGCAGTATGCTACTCTTCGCGCTCGCGCTCCTCTCGATTCCCCACGATCAGCGAAGGCACGATTTACGCGCGCAGATGTTCGCCACGCCGGCTCTCCTGATCGCGCTGCTCGCGATCCTCGGCTATCTCTTCGGCGTCAAGGGCATGTACAGCCTGTCGCAGTCGTCAGGCATGGCGCTGTGGACGGCGGTCGGGCAGCTGATACTCGGAATCGGAATTCTCGTCGCGGTGCGAGACCGCGGCGTCGCCCTGCTGCTGCTGGACGACGGACCGGGGGGCGTGCTCACGCGGCGACTCCTGCCTGCTGCTTTGCTCGCGCCGATCCTGCTGGGCGTCATCAGAAGTCTGGGCGAATCGTCCGGGTTTTACGAGACCGAATTCGGTGTATCGCTGTTCGCGGTCGCCAGCATCCTCACGTTCGTCGGGCTGGTGCTCTGGTCAGCGCGCGTACTCCGCAACACCGACAAGGAGCGCGTCGATCTGCTCGCGCTCGAGAAGCAGGCGCGCGCTCACGCGGAGAGAGCGCGGAGCGAAGCCGAAACCGCGCGCGCGGAGGCCGAGCGCGCGAACAACAGCAAAACGGATTTTCTCGCCGTGATGTCCCACGAGCTGCGTACTCCGCTCACCGCGATCATGGGCTACGAGGAGCTCCTTTCTGACGGCATCACGGGACCCGTGACGGAGCTCCAGCGGCAGCAGCTCGGAAGAATCAACGCCAGCGCGCGCCATCTGCTCGGCCTCATCGACGAGATTCTCACCTTTGCCCGAGTGGACATCGGGCGCGAGCGGGTAAGGTATGAGTCCATGTCGTGCAACCATACGCTCGCCGATGCAGCCGCGCTCGTGGAGCCAATGGCCGCGGCGAAGAACATCAATTTCTTCGTCGAGCTGCTCGACGAGGATCAGGCGATCCAGACGGACGGCACGAAGCTACGACAGATGCTCGTCAACCTACTCTCCAACGGCATCAAGTTTACGGAGAAAGGGGAAGTCCGGGTGGGCCTTTCGGTCAGGAATGGAACTTTCGAAGTGAGCATCGCGGACACTGGTGTCGGGATTCCGGCCGAGAACATCGAGGAGGTGTTCGAGCCATTCTGGCAAGCCGAACAGACCGCCACCAGAAAAACCGGCGGCACCGGATTGGGGCTGAGCGTCACGCGCAAGCTCGCGCGTCTACTCGGCGGTGACGTGACCGTCGCGAGCAGGGTGGGAGTGGGGACGACTTTCCTGTTGACGCTGCCGATGAAGGCTCCCGCGGGTGAGACGATTCGCCGCCGCGACACGCCGACGACACCTACCAATCCCGTTCCCGCGCTTCACGTCTAGCTCAAGGCCTTTCGACGGGTTTTCCTAGCGCGCGCCAACGTTCGCGTCCGGCTCCGATGTCACGGGAGCGCCGGCTTCTTCGAGGGGCGCGACGAAGTTGTAGAACTTGAGACGCACGTTACCGCGAGGACCGAGAGTCTCATCGTGCTCGTAAACAGTCACGGCACAATTTGCGATCTCGGCCTTCTTGTCGATGGCGAGCACCTCCGTTTCGGTGAGGTGCTCGAGTATGTAGCGCATGCAGAGCACGACTACCGCGTGGCAAACGATCAGGACGCGCTGACCGCGGTAATCGCGGGTGATCATCTCGGTCGCGCTGCGCAGCCGGAGAATCACGTCGCACCAGCTTTCTCCTCCGGGAGGACGGTGATAGAACTTTCCGAGCAGACGGCGGTGCTCGGCCTGCTCGGGGAACTGCTCCTGGACTCCGATGTGAGTGAGCCGGTCGAGAATTCCAAATTCCTTTTCGCGAAATCGTTCGTCGACGAGGAACGAGTAGGAGTCCTCGGGGATTCCAGCGGTTTTGACGATGAGGCCGGCGGTGTGGCGGGCGCGGAGATATGGGGAGGTCAGAACGACGTTGGGACGATCCTCCGGTGGTAGTGTCCGGAACCAGTTTCCGAGCGCGATCGCCTGTCGTTGTCCGAGCTCGGAGAGTGGGACGTCGACGTCCCGGATGTCGAGGTCAATTATCGGCTCGCCGGCCTCCAACGCCGCATCGCGTGCCACATTTCCCGCTGATTCACCGTGGCGGACGACGTAAAGAAGATCCGGCCAGATTTGGTTGGGCTTCATGCGCGGAAAGTGGTCAAGGAGCGTACCAATTCTCGAGAAGGCGCGCACCTGTGGTGCGAACCTTGTAACTGGCTCCGGCATGAGACCAGCGCCCGAACAGCACGATCCCGATTGGCCGCGCTACCCTGAAACGATCCTCCGTTTCTCGACGCAGCCGGTAGTGGAGATCGACCTGCGTAAAATTCCATCCGAGGACGCACTCGCACAACTCCGGACAGCTGGATTCGGCGATCCGTTTGCGGTCCTGACCGCGTTTGATCCGCATGGTGAAAACCTCTCACGGGAGGAGAACGAAAAACGGAGGCGCGACCTGGATCGAAGACTGACAAGAGAGGGCTACCAGTTCGTGCACGTTGACGCGTGTTCTCCCAATCGCTCGCACTGCGAGTGCAGCGTAGCCGTGGTGATGCCGCAGGAGAAGGCAATCGATATCGCACACGAGCTGGGGCAGGTCGCAATTTTCTGGTTTGACGGAAAACGTTTCTGGATCCTCGGCGTTGTTGTGAAGACGGATCCACAAATGCTGCCGCGCAGCTCGTGAAGCTGAGAGGAAACTGCGCCTGAAGTCACCTGCCCGGAGCCATCAACTGTGAAGCCGACAGCCCCGGGCAGGTAGTCTTCAGTTGCCGTTCAAAGACTCAGGTCACCGGCTTGTACCGATACCCGTACGCCCCGCCCTTCGCGGTCGTGATCTTGAATGTCCCGGACTTCTTCGGCGCCACCGGCCCGACCGTCGCAGTCTCCGTCGAGATCACGGTCCCGGCCTTGTCGAGTATCTCGACGTTCACGGTGTAGGTCTTGGGCGTCGTTCCGCGGTTCTCGATCGTTCCAGCCAGCAGCGTCTGGTCCGGCCGGCGCGTAAACTCGGTCACCGCCAACTTCACCGGCATATTCTCTGACTTGTTGTTGAAGTACACGAGCGAATCCGTGTAGATCTTCTGGAGCTTCTTGTCCTTCGTTCCCTTGTACAGACCCTGATACGCAAAGGCGTATAGCAGCTGATTGTCGGGATTGCTCGGATCTAGCGTGACGAGCTTGTCGATCAACGGAAACGCCTTCGGGAACTGGTTGTTCTGGATGTACGTCGCCGCCAGGTTGTTGATCGCATCGCGCGAATAGGGATTCTGTGCGAGCGCGGCATCGAAAAGCTTTTGGGCGTCGGTCTGATGCCCGTTGCGCGTCGCGACCACGCCGGCGTGAACCAGACTGATCTCTCCGTACTTGGACGGGTTGGCAAGCATCGCCGCATAGACCGAGGGTATGGACACACTGTCGCCAGAGTCATAGTACATGCGCGACACGTTGTCGATCGCATCGGCGAGGAGAAGATCGTTGTTGGCAACCGCGATGTAATCCTGCCACGGCTTGATCGCGTCCTTTGCGGCGGCGCGTTTCGCGGCGCCGGTTGCGGCGTCTGCCTTGTCGGATGTGGCCGACGCGATCTCGTACAATACCTTCGTGCGAACGTCTGCGTAGATCGTGTCAGTTCCCGCGGCCGCTAACGCCTGCTTCCAGTAATCGGTCGCCGCCGCTGAGTTCTTCCGTTGCTGCGCGATCGAGCCGAGCACCGAATAGGCGTACGGGGCGTGACGATCCAGCACCAGAGATCTCTTGGCCAGAATCTCCGCCGAATCCAGCTGCCCCGTGTTCAGCGCGTTGATTGCGCCGTTGAGCGCGTTGAGCCACGGCTTCTGCTGACGCCACTGTGCGATGACCGGCACGCACTCTGGTGAGGCTTTCTCGACGATCGAAAACGCGGAATCGGCCGCGGCGTACAGATCGATCGTCGCGGTGGGGTTGGAAGTCATTCCAAGGATACCGCGTTGAACCACGGCCTTAGCGTTCGGCTGCATCAGATAAACGATGTACGCCTCACCACGCAGGTAATTGCGCGCGGTCGGATTGTCGTTTCCGTTATCCACGAGCCGGAGCACTTCCTGAAGGTCCCGGGTTGGATTTCCCTTCTCCGCGGTAGAGATGGCGCGCGTCATCGAGAACTGGGCCTTCGCGATGTCTCCCTTCGTGTTGGCGGTGGGATCGCAGCTCGTAGCATTTTGCGCTGCTAACGGCGATGCGGCGGCGACGCCAATCGATAAGGCGGTCGCAATGCTGGTCGCATAAACTCTCATCAAGGATCTCCCTGATTTGTAAATGAGAAGACGGGGGGCTGAAAATACGTCCGATAATATACCGCCCCGCAGCTATCGTTCCCCCCACGGCCCCCGCTTCCGCTCCGAGCCCTTCGTTCCTGCCGGAATCTGCCCAAAATGCGTCTAGGCGTGGGTGCTGGCCTCGGCTGCTTCTTTTACCAGCTCCAACGCGCGCTTAACGTGCGCCTCGGTCGTGTGAATATTGCCGATCGCGATCCGAAGGGCATAACTCCCCCGCACTCGAGTGTGCGATAGATAGACCTCTCGGCCCGAAACGACCCTCTCGAGCAGCCTGGCGTTATGCTCGTCGAGATCGCGTCCCCTCATGCCGGGCGGACAATGCCGGAATACGACGGTCGAGAAGTTTACCTCCGCCATTCGCTCGAACTCGGGATCGTCATCGACCCAGTCTCCCAACCGGCGAGCGATCCGAATGTGCTCTCTGATCAGCGATTGCAGCCCGTCGACTCCAAAATTTCTGATCACGAACCAGAGCTTGAGCGCGCGAAAACGGCGGCCCAGAGCAATGCCGTAATCCATCAGATTCGCGACTCCCTCACCTTCACTCACGACCAAGTAGTCCGGAATGTGCTGGAACGCGCGTTTGAGCAGATCCGGATGCCGCGTGTAGAGCGCTGAACAATCCATCGGGGTGAACAGCCACTTGTGGGGATTCACCACCAGCGAATCGGCTCGGTCGCAGCCATCGAGGACGTGTCGCATTTCGGGAAGGATCGCCGCGGTTCCTCCGTATGATGCGTCTACGTGCAGCCACATTTTGTGCTTCGCGCAAATGTCCGCGATCTCCCGTACCGGATCGATCGCGGTCGTCGAAGTGGTGCCCACGGTTGCCACAACAGCAAGCGGAAGAGCGCCGGCATTCCGGTCACGCTCGACCACCGCGGCGAGCTCCTTCGCGTCCATCCGCATTCGGTCGTCGGTCGAGATCTTCTTCAGCGCATTCAATCCAAATCCGAGAGTCATCACCGCCTTGTCGACGCTCGAGTGTGTTTCCTCCGAGCAATAGATGTAAATCGGCGGCAGGTCTGTGCGGGCCGCCATTCCATGTTCGCGGATGCGAAGCTTCGGGCGCACTTCCCGTGCGGCAGCGAGCGCATATAGCGTATTGGAAGACGCGGTGTCAGCTATGACTCCGAAAAAACTCGCCGGCAGCCCGAGCATCTGCCGCAGCCAATCCATCGTCAGCTCCTCGAGCTCGGTCGCGGCCGGACTCGTTCTCCACAGCATGGCGTTGACGTTGAGTGCGGCGGTCAACGTTTCGCCGAGGACTCCGGCGGCAGTTGCGGAGTTGGCGAAGTAGGCCATGAACGCAGGGTGATTCCAATGAGTTATGGCGGGCACGATGAGCCTCTGGAAGTCGCCGAGGATTTCCTCCATCGATTCTCCTCGCTCGGGCGGAGATGGCGGGAGGTTGCGCCGCACGTCACCGGGACGGACCGCCGGCAAGACGGGCCATTTTTCCGGCGCCTCGAGATAGTCCGCTATCCAGTCGATCACGGCGTACCCGTGCTTCCGGAATTCAGCCGGTGACATGTCGGAAACGGGTTGCACGGGTCTCGATTGCGGCTGCATCTGTTGTTCCTGCGGTGTCAGCTTCATCGCCACAAATATAGAGTTTCCACTCGTGCCCGACGGGGTCGCGCGCCGCCCGTATATTTGCGCGAATGGCCCGCAATCCGACCCTCGCCGACCACACCGGGATAAAATTCCTTTATCCTTTCACCACGACTCTGATCGAGCTGAGGCTCAATCGCGAGCCGCTACCACTAACGGGGAAAAATGAAGTTTGCTGGTTCTAGCGCGGTAGGCAAAAAGGCTGTCGCGCATCTCAGGAAAGTCGACCCCGTTCTCGGACAGGTAATCGACAAGGTCGGCGTTTACAAAGGCTGGCCGGCGAGCAACGGGACTCACTTCGACGCGGTCGCCCGATCGATCGTTTTTCAGCAGCTGTCGGGTAAGGCCGCGAGCACTATTCACGGACGCTTTCAGGGCTTGTACGGCGGCCGCACGCCACTTCCGGCCGAGCTGGCAACCACATCTGACGAGCAGCTGCGCGCAGTGGGGCTCTCGCGCCAGAAATCGGCGTATCTCAAGGACCTGGGCGCCCGGGTCGCGTCGGGACAGTTGCCGATCGAGACTCTTCACGAACTGACCGATGACGAGGTCATTTCAGCGCTCACGCAGGTCAAAGGCATTGGCCGGTGGACGGCTCAAATGTTCATGATGTTCCGGCTGGGCCGACCAGATGTATTGCCCGACCTGGACCTCGGAGTGCAAAAGGCGATTCAGCGGGCGTACCGTTTGCGTAAGCTTCCAACACCAGAGAGAGTAAAGAAGATCGGTGCCAAATGGGCGCCGTATCGTACCATAGCGTCGTGGTACCTGTGGCGTCTGCTGGACACGCCCGTATTGGTGCCGCGCTCGGGAGGTTAATTGCTGCACCCGCTCGCTTCAATCGCCGATCAGCTCTCAGCGAGCGGTGTGCACGACAGGATCGCGCAGCTTGGCGTGATGGTGTTGTCGACGGCACACGCCGAGCTGCGGGCCGCCGCGGATTCACGCTCATATGATGGCGCCCTGTTACGTTGCCGCATTGTGCTCGCGGCGCTGTTCGGCGAGCCGCACGGGCGTTCGTTCGACGTGAAATTCTGGGACGGCTCGATCGATCACGGGAGCAATCCGCGCTCACCGTTCACCATGGTGCTCAATCGGCCGGCAGCGCTCCGGCGTATGCTCCTCCCCCCTAACGAGCTCTCTATCGTCGAGTCCTACATTAGCGGCGACGTGGAGATCGAGGGCAGCATGGAAGCCGCATCGGATCTTTCTGAGATGATCGGCGACCGGCTTCGCTCTCCGGTCGCGGTCGCGCGTCTGATCGGTCTGGTGCTGCGGCTCCCTGGTACGGCCGACGACGATCTCGCCAACGTGCGGTTCCCGGAACGGGCGAAAAAGCTCGGGCCCCGGCACACTCCGGTGCGCGATGCCGCGGCGATCAACTTTCACTACGATGTCGGCAACTCGTTCTACAAGCTCTGGCTCGACCGGCGGATGGTCTATTCGTGTGCGTACTTCCGCTCGCTGGAAGACTCACTCGATGTCGCGCAGGAGGCAAAGCTCGATCTGATCTGCCGGAAGCTTCGTCTCAAGCCCGGCGAGCGCTTCCTGGACATAGGCTGCGGCTGGGGCGGACTCATCATGCACGCCGCCGAGCACTATGGAGTGGATGCGACCGGCATCACGCTCAGTCAGAACCAGGCCGTGTACGCAAAGGAGCTCATCGCGGAGTCGGGGCTGGGCGACAGATGCCGCGTTGAGATTCGCGATTATCGTACGCTCACGACGGGAGATGCCTTCGACAAGATCGCCAGCATTGGAATGGTGGAGCACGTCGGACTCACTCACCTGCCCGTCTACTTCGACTCCGCCTATCGCGCGCTCAAGCCCGGAGGGCTATTCCTGAATCACGGCATCGTGAGTCTTGGGGAAGCCCGACCGAAATCAGCGCGCGAGAAGATCTTCAGGAAGTTCTGGAAGGCCGATGCATTCATCGACACTTACGTTTTTCCGGACGGAAAGCTCACCGCGACCGACGATGTCATCGCCGCGGCCGAAGCGACGGGATTCGAAGTCCGGGATGTCGAGAGCCTGCGTGAGCACTATGCGATGACCTTGCGGTATTGGGTGCGATCGCTGGAAGAGAACGGCAGTCAGGCGCTGGCGCTCGTTGGGAATCACACGTTCCGCGTCTGGAGGCTTTACATGGCGGCCTCCGCAAACGCGTTCGCGAGGGCGGCGATCAACGTCATCCAGACACTGTTGGCGAAGCCCGATGCGCGCGGGCATTCGAACATTCCCCTCACGCGCGAGGACCTTTACGCCGACGGCTGAGTCACGCGAAGCGCTCTTGGTGTAGATTTCAAGGAGACATTTCGCGCTGGAGAGCAGGATGGCGGTCAAGGTTGTAGTCAAGCCGGACAGTAGATACTTGCAGGAGCGCAGCGGCGCGTTCCGTCCGATCGAGAATCTCAGCATCACGGCAAGCACGCCGGCATACCCCGCCGTTCTGCACAAAACGAGACGCACGATGATCCTCGCCGACGACCACACGCACGCAGTCATCGCTCTCGACAAGGACATGCTCGTGAGCCGAAATGCCGACCTGTCCGTCGTGCTGATCGCGTACGCCGAGCCAACCGAAGCGACGTGGAAGGCGCTGGAGCTGCACATGGAGAGCGAGCGTTCGACAGCCGAGGCCGCGAGGGAAGCGAAGGGACGGGCTCTGCTGGAAAGAAAACGAGTGAAGGCCGCAGAAATTCAGTAAGTAATGCTGGTCGGACGTCGCGCTCTGGTTGGTCTGGCAATCGCGAGCGCGCTGATTGGGTGCGCTCCGCCTCCCCCTCCACCACCTCCTCCCAAGCCGGTCGTCGTCGGTCCTCCGACAGATACCGTGAAGATCCCGTTGACGGATCTGCTCGCCCGGACGTACTACGGAAATGCCGGCGGAATTTATCCTGGTGGAATCAACCAACCTCCGACGCAGCACGATTCGGTGGCGCGGGCGCGGCGAAACCTGATCAAGCCGCTCGATGTGAATGGCGACGAGAGTCCTTTCGGGAAGTACGTGCTGCTCTCGATCGGCATGTCGAACGCGACTCAGGAGTGGTGCTCGCAGAACTCGGGTCCGCCATGCGCGCCGTGGACGTTCATGGGGAAAGCAGCGACCGATCCTACCATCAACCACTATTCGCTGGTGATCGTGAATGGCGCGGCGGACGGTCAGGATGCGGCGGCGTGGACTTCGCCCAGCTCGGCGAGCTACGATCGCATCAAGCTCGGGCGTCTGGCGCCGTTGGGGTTGAGCGAGAACCAGGTGCAAGTGGCGTGGGTCAAGCTCGATGATCAGAAGCCTTCGTTATCGCTTCCCGCCGACAGCGCCGATGCGAACATCCTCCTCACGAACCTTGCCCTGGTTATGCGCGCCCTTCGGGTTCGCTATCCGTATCTGCGCCTCGTTTTTCTCTCGAGTCGCATTTACGGCGGATATGCGATGACCGACCTGAATCCAGAGCCGTATGCGTACGAGAGCGGCTTCTCGGTGAAGTGGTTGATCGAATCGCAGATCAACGAGATGCACGGACTGCCGCCCAACCCGCATGTCGGAACTCTCAACTACACGAGTAAGGCGGCGCCGTTGATATTATGGGGACCGTATATGTGGGCGAACGGAACGACGGCGCGTTCCGACGGGCTCTCGTGGGAGCGGGCCGACTTCGAGGAAGACGGCATGCATCCGTCACAGAGTGGTGAGGCAAAGGTCAGTCAAAGGCTGATCGATTTCTTCAAGAATTCGCCTTACACCCGTTGCTGGTTCGTCACGAGTGGCTACTGTCTTTAGGAATCGTTTCTCTGAACCGATCTTCTAACTGCAACTTATGACTACCGGCCAGGGGCTTTCGGCGTGCCGGCTCATGGTTGCGGGCTCATCTCCGAATCTGCACCCGGACCCTTGGGGAGTTATTGTACGCAAGGGTAACAACGCAATTCGCGCTGCTACCCGATGAGCGGAGACTATCATGCCATTGGTTAGAATCGAAGGATTGCCCGACAATGCCCGGACGTGGGTATTCGGTGCGGACAAGACGATCAACGCGCCCGCATCCGACACGTTACTGAAGGAAGTCGACGGCTTTCTCTCACAATGGAATGCGCATGGCTCCCCACTCACGGTGGGTCGAGACTGGAAATACGGCCGCTTCCTCACAGTCGCCGTAGATCAATCGACGGCTGGCGCTTCGGGCTGCTCGATCGACGGACTCTTTCGCACTCTCAAAGGGCTCGAGCCCAAACTCGGGGCAAGCCTCGTCACCAGTGGTCTCATCTTCTTCCGCGAGAAGGGTGCGATTCAGTCCGTTGACCGGGATCAATTCACGACGCTCGGCGTCGCGGGGAAAATCGCGCCCGATACTCGTGTCTTCGATCCGACCGTGACGACGCTGCGTGAATGGAGGGCGCGCTTCGAGCTCAATGCCGAGGACTCGTGGCACTCCAAGCTTCTCAGGAAGAAGCAGCCGGCGTGAAAACTCACACCACCTATTTGACGTTCAACACGAAGAAGCGGCAGGAGATCATCGACATCAGCGAAGAAGTCGAAAAGTGCCGAGCCGCGGCGGGAATCACCGAAGGGATGGTGCTGGTGTCGGCGATGCACATCTCGGCGTCGATATTCGTGAACGATCACGAGCCGGGATTATGGAAGGATATTCTGGACTGGCTCGAGAACAGAATCGCGCCCTGGTCTCCGGATGATTATCGGCACAACACTGGCACCGGCGAGGACAACGCGGCGGCGCACCTTCGGTCACTGACGATCGGTCACGAAGTGATAGTGCCCGTCACGAAGGGGAAGCTCGATTTTGGGCCATGGCAGCGCGTGTTCTATGGCGAATGGGATGGCCAGCGTCCCAAACGCGTGCTGCTCAAGGCAATGGGTGAGTAGCGGCGTCGATCTTCTCGACTGCTTCCTCGGCGCCGATGAATCCAATGCGGCTGTGAGTCCCATCGCAGAAGGGCTTCATGACTGAGCCACCGCAGCGACAGAGCGAGATCCAGGTTTTGCCTTCCGGAGTGACCTTCCTTTTGCCCTCAGGAATGGGAATCGGATTTCCCTCATGGTCGACCAGAGTCACCTCGCCGTGCACTCTGTAGGGACCGTTCTTCCTGACTTCTATCGTGACGTCTGCCATTTCCTCTTCCTTAAATAAGCGCGCTTAGGTGTGTTCCAAGTACGATAGCACGATTCCAAGCTGGCGCATAAGGCCCTTCGAGGATCGTTTTCATGCTCTTGTCAGAGCCTGATTGCTACGGCTTGATCAGTTGCTGCTTTCCGTCTCTGTTGGTCAACTTGATGGAACTGCCGGTGCTTTCGGCCAGAATCTGAACGCCGCTCCATTCCCGTCGCTCGGAATCGCCGGCCAGGCTAATCCCTGATCCTTCCACAGACCCGCCGATCTTCACGCCCGGCCGTCCATTCGGGTCAATGAGCCGTAGCAGTACGGTCTCCGGGTACTTCTTGCCGTCCGGCATCGTCGACGGCGGTAGCACGGTGAGCTGAGCGCGAACTTTGCCGCTAGCGTCTACGATTTCGAGGGAGCGGCCGCGGAGCACGGGTGCGACCTGCGCCGTCGCCTGACCGACACGAGGCAGGGCGAACAGCAGGATCAAGAGATTGATCACTGTGACGACAACTGCGAATCGTTGAGTTTTCATGGTATCCTCCTCCTCCGAAATTACAATCGCGTGGCTGTGCTTGCGCGCGTCGCAGTCGGCGCGCATCCGTCTGGTATGACTCGGTCGCCTTCACCGGAAGCTTCTCCTTCACCGCGGGTCCTCCTCGTGATGCCGGAGCAGTGGCCTCGTGCTCTCCTCCGCGCCGCGCTCCGCGAGGTTGGCTACGACGCCGTAGGGGCGCGCACGCTCAGTTCGGCGCTTCGCGTTAATCCCAATGAGCCTGATCGTGGTCCAGTTCGCCTGGTCATTCTTGACCAGTCAGTCCTGTCTGGCGACGCAGACGGCCAACTTGCAGAGTTGCTCGCCCGAAATAGTTCGCCAGCGACAATCCTACTGGCGCGTCCGACGATTGCTGCACCTGACGGTCCATGGCAGCGCGTGCTCCGGCGCCCGGTGAGTGTCGGCGAGATCGTAGAAGCGGCTCAAGCCTCGTTGCCTCTGTCGCTCCAACACCGGCACCCACTCGACGGCTGATGTGTCTCGCTGCTAATCGTGGGCTGACGGACCGCGCGCCGACAGATCGATTTGGCGAATGGCGCCCACGTGATAGGCCAGGTGCGCGACGCTGCCAACAACGGTGTTCAACTCGGACTGATCGAGCTCACGCGGTTTCTTGAGGGACTCGAGCCAGCGATGCGCTTCGTCCGCAAGCGCCTCGCGTAGCTGCTTCCACTGCACGGCGGAGACGCGCGTCTTTCGCCAGCTCGCGCTCCACTCCGCGTCGTCGAACGGATTCTCGCCGGTGCTCCACCGGTTCATGAGTGAGAGACCATAGCGCAGGTGATCGACCTGTGCGGCGATCGACGATCCATTGGGCGTGAGAGCGGAGGCCGCGATCGCGGACAGCTTGTCAAGCGAGTGGAGCAGCCCGACATCGCCGCCGTTGAGCATGTACGCCTCCGATTGCGGGGCACCATCGATCAGCTCGGCGAACAGTGTGGGGAGGGTATTACCCAGGTCGCGGGTGTTCACGTTTTCCATCTCCACCAGAAAATAAGCGCGACCGCGGCGGGGATTAGAAACACGATGAAGAAGAATGGAACTTCTTCTTTCACCGAGTAACCGGCCTTGGAAACGCCGACCCACATGTTAATTCCGGCACCAATGAACCAGAGTGCGATGAACGCCAATGCGGACCGCGCCAGTAATTCAGGCTGGCCAGCTCCGCCCATGAGGCGTCCAGCCACGAGACACACTGCAAGTAGTGCGAAGCCAACACCAATGACTTTAACAGTATGCAGCATTGATTTGCCCGCCTATCGTCTCAATTCAGCCGCAATGTACGTCAGGAACCACGGCCGCGGGACGACCGCCGGCCCTTGTGTTGGCGCGCGATGGCGACAGCCTTCTCAGCCCAGGGACGCAGGGCATCGGGATCTTCGAGAAGATCCTCCGGGAGCTGATAGTACTGCATCGTTCCACCGGCGTCGCCGAAGGGACGAAATGGTCCCATTCCTCGCGCTTCGAACTCTGGGCGCGTCGACTCATCAACCTTGAAGTAAAGCGTGTCATCGGCAATCAGAGCGAAGAATAGCTCGCCAGAGTAAATACCAACGCCGCCAAACATGGGCCGCGCGCGAATTCTTGGCATTGCCCTGCTCAACTGATCGAGGACGAGAACTCGAAAGCTGGAAGTGACTGCCACGGAATGTGAATGCCGATAGTGACGAATGCGCGCCTAACACCTAGCGCATAAAGCCGACCGATCTCTCATAACTTGATGTCGCTCAGCAGCATGTCGTGCGGCCACTGATCGGCGAAGCCCTCTTGCCGAAGCACGGTCGCGATCTGACCCCAGTGCCGAATGTCGTGGAGGAAAATATTAGACGCGATCTTGTACTTGCTGGCTGAGACCGTGCCTGCCGTGAGGGTCTGAAATGTCAGGACGCGATCCAGCTCCTTGTCCGGCGCCGTCGTGAGGAAGTGTACAAGCTGGCCGCGAGCGTTATCTCCCAGCTCGAATACTTCATCGATCGAAGTCTGCCGGAATTCCTCCCAGGATGTGACTTCCTGATCCAGCAGCCGCTGCGCGTAGCGCAGCTCCACTCCGAAAATGTGCAGCACCAGTCCCCCAATCGTCGCCATGCGACCGGTGGCGAATGGCACCGCCCACGCCTTTGGATGCCCGGCGAACCAGTCGCGCCAGCGGTGGTGCTCCGTCGACGTCAGCTCGAGGAGCACCTTGTAAGTGAGGGCGCAGCGGTCGATGGCGGTCACACTCTCATGTGATCCGGGCGCCAGTTCCGAATGGCGCGTTTGATGTCAGCCCTGGTCTTTAGCTCACCGTTGAGCGCACGCTTTGTCAGCTCAGGCACTTCATCATCCGGCGCGAATCGGAGGCCGATGAACTGCTCGGCCGTCAGATTTCCAATTCGGCCGCGCATATCGCCGGGGAGAACGCGCTCGAGGCGGATGCGTTCCTCCAGACGAATGATGCGATCCTGAGCGCGGAGGGGCATGGACCGCGAGATGAAGATTCCGGTCGCCAACGCAATCGCCACGAGGACTGCCCACCCGTTCACCAGACGCGGATCTCTCCAGAAACGCGCTGCTTCGACAAACACGTTGATCACCAGCACTGGAAGGGCGAAGAAATGCCACGCCGGAATCCACCGACGGTGAGTTGAAAACGTCTGGGTCTCTTCTGCCATCTTAGCTCCTTTGTGGTTTGATCCGGCGTCAACACCCAGAAGCTAGCTATCCCCGAAAATTGCGCGAGAGCGAGACTCTATTCCCGATCCGATCTATCGCAGCGAGGCGAGCCCAGCTACGCAATCTGTTTTTGCGCTTCCCGTGCGTAACGCTTGAGCCTGGTGATCATCGCGTTGAGACCCGGCTCCCGGGCGGCCAGTCCAATACTCTCCATCAATGTGCTGACGAAGTCTCCCGGTATTCCGAGGGTGGTCGATGGCGGCTGGCCGTTCACCGCCCCGAAGACGATGGCGAGAACTGCCGCAATCGTCGGCGACTCGCGGATGTTGAGATCAGCGTAGAAATACATCCGGCCATCACGCACTTCGGGAATGATGTCGACGCGCGTCTGGCATTCCGGAACGTTGAACGCTCCACGGTCGATGTCCTTGAACCGGTCCGGAAACGGCTCGAGCTTCTTCGAGTACTGGACCAGTGCCTGCATCTTCTCCTCTCGTCCCATCGAGCGAAACAATCTCAACACTCGTTCGATGGACGGCGGAATGCTCGAGCTGGTGGGAGCGCTCTCCATGAGCAGCAATCTAATTATGTTTCGCGAAACAGATCATCAACGCAATGGAGATCGGAATGCCAACGAGAAAAGCGACCGCCACCTGGGAAGGCGGACTCAAGAATGGAAAGGGAAGCTTCAAGGGCGAGAGTGGCGCGATCAGCGCTCAATACAACTTCAGCTCCCGTTTCGAGAGCGGAGCAGGATCGAATCCTGAAGAGCTGCTCGCGGCGGCCGAGGCCGCGTGCTACACCATGGCGCTGAGCTCGGGCCTGGAAAAGAACGGCACACCTCCCACGAAGGTCGAGACCACCGCGGCGTGCACGATTCAGGCTGTCCCCGGCGGCTTCGCCATAACTACGATGAAACTCAACGTCCAGGCGACGGTGCCCAAGATCGACAAGGTGAAATTCGACCAGATCGCACAGGAGACCAAAGAGGGATGCCCGGTCTCGAAAGCATTGAAGGGCAACGTCGATCTCCAGCTCGAAGCGCGACTGGTCTGAATGGGGGAAGAGGGAAGCGGGGCGAGTGACGAGGAAGCGCCAAATTATCGTGCGTTACTTCAGCGCCACCTACCCGCTTCCCTCTTCCCGCTTCCCGCTTTATCGCGAGTAGTTTCTGATCTTGCTCTTGAGCAGCTCGCCGTTGGAGAAGATGATCATCTCCCCCGACTCGCTCCGCACGCGAGTGGTCTTGAGGCCGATGTGCTCAACCTTGCCGCGATAGTTCTCGACTGAAATCGAGTCGCCGACCACGAATGGCTTGTCGATGACGATCGAGATGGCGGCGAACAGGTCGCCCAGGATGTTCTGAACCGCGAGCGCAATCGCGAGTCCGCCGATTCCGAGGCCGGTGAGAAGCGGCCTGATCGGAATGTTGAGCGCGTACAGCGCGGCAAAGCCAAGGATGAGCCAGATCGTAAGGCGGGCGACGGCGCCGAGCGCCTTGAACGTCGTGATGCTGCTGCCGTCCACCGCGTGGAGCTCGATGTACCGATGGAGGTAGTAGCTGATGATGATGTTGGCCCAGATCACGCCCTGCATGAACAGCGCGAGAACGGTTGCGATATTGGCCGTATCCTGGGTGCTCGCCGGCGCTCCTAGCAGCTTCGGTGCGAATGAGGCGATCAGGGCAAGGAAGAGGAAGTACGAGCCTCGCAGGATCCTGATCGCCAGAGTGTTTTTCATGGCCTAAAGACGAAGCATCGCCTTGACCTGCAACGTGCTTGCGCTTTCGCTAGACGCCGAGTCTCAAGCCCCTCTCGCCATGAGCGCCACATTCTCCGCACCATCGCACGCGTCGCAGTTCTGGCAGATCCACACGGGATCGACTTCTTCGCCAAAGTGTTCGAGGATGTAGCGTGTGCGGCACTGCGTCGTCTGGCAGAACTGGATCATCGTGCGGAGCTTCTCCTGATCCATCGCCCTTCTCTCTTCATAGTCCTGTAGATCCGCGCTCAGATCCACCGCGCATAGATCCTCGCCGAGCCGCTCCCACTTCCCGCCCCGGTGCTCGCGCACGAGTCCGTGACGTTTGAGCAGCGCGAAAACGATTTTTGCTTTTCGGGAAGGAATACCCGTGATCCCGACGATATCGTCGAGCAGCACCGGCGTCTTGAGCGGATACTTCTCGAGCGCCAACGCGACCTGCGCCGCCTCCTGCACCTCCGGATACTTGCCGCCGAGGAAGTACGACTGTATCCGCTTGTCCTCCACGCGATACAACACCCGGCAGACCGCGGGTTGGCCATCCCGACCCGCCCTTCCGGCTTCCTGGTAGTACGCTTCGATCGAGCCCGGAAAATGGTAGTGGATCACCCAGCGCAGATCCTGTTTATCGATTCCGAGTCCGAAGGCGTTGGTGGCGATGATCGCCTTGAGCTCACCCGCCATGAATCGGTTCTGAACATCCTTCCGGTCAGCTGCCGGCCGCTTGCCGTGGTAGAGCCCCACTCTGAAGTCCTCTGCCAGCATCTCGTACAGGCGCTCGGCCTCTTTCACCGTCGCGACGTAGATCACACCCGAGCCCTCGAATTCCCGGAGAGCGTGGCGCAATGTCATGTCCTTGATCTGGTCGTTGACGGTGCGAACGACTTCGAAGCGAAGATTCGGGCGGGCGAATCCGGTGATCGTGATGTGTGGATCGTTCATCCCGAGCTGGCGGATGATGTCTGCCTGGACGTGCGCGGTAGCCGTGGCGGTAAGAGCGAGCACCGGCGGACGACCGAGCCGCTTGGCGATTCCTCCGAGCGAGAGATAGTCGGGGCGGAAATCATGGCCCCACTGGCTCACGCAATGCGCCTCATCGATGACGAAGAGACTGATCGGGCGCGAGAGGATATGCTCGAAGAACGCACGGTCCTTGAATCGCTCTGGAGTGAGGTAAAGCATCTCTCCCTCGCCCTCCGCGATCTGGCGGTGCACCTCTCGCGTCTCGGAGGTGGAGAGGTGCGAGTGCATCGCGACGGAGTTCACGCCTTGCGCGGAGAGCTTATCGTGCTGGTCCTTCATCAGGGCGATGAGCGGACTGACGACGATCGTGAGACCGGGCAGCAGCAGCGCGGGGAGCTGGTAAATCAGCGATTTTCCGCTCCCCGTTGGCATCACCACCAGCGCGTCCTTGCCGGAGAGAACGGCATCGAGCGGCTCCCACTGGCCAGGTCTGAAATCCTGATGCCCAAAGCGATCATGGAGGAGCTGGCGAGCCGACTCCTTTGTTACTCGTATCGACACTCTGGCTGGTACAGGCACAAAGTATTCCGCCACCTACCAGCGCGGGGGCCGACATGGTAAGCTCAGCGACCGATGCCGAATGCCCCCTCCCCCTCTCGCTCCCAACGATTCCAGATCTTCGCGCCAACGGCTCCTGGATTGGAGTCGATAGCCGCGGGCGAGCTCAAGACACTCGGAGTGAGAGGAAGGCAGGAGATCGGAGGAGTCGCTTTCGACGGCGCCCTCGAGCGCATCTACGAGGCGAATCTCTGGCTCCGCACCGCCAGCCGCATCGTGGTCAGACTCGGGCAATTCCACGCCAGCACCTTTTATGAGCTGGAGCGGCACTCGAAGAAATTGCCCTGGTCCGATTTTCTTCCCGAGAATGGCGCAGTCGAGGTGCGGGTCACCTGCAGAAAGTCGAAGCTCTACCACTCCGATGCGGTCGCGGAGCGCGTGCTTTCGACGATCGCGGGAGCGGCGTCGCGGAACATCGAGTTGAGAACGGCGAGCTCCGTCGATGACGAGGACGGAGAAGAAGGAGCGAACAGCGCAAGCGACGGGGCCGGCGCCGGCCCGGCCTCAGGGCCAACTCAGCTCTTCATCGTGCGCATCGTGCACGATTATTGTGAGATCAGCGCGGACAGCTCGGGCGAGCTATTGCACCGCCGGGGATACCGGAAGGAAGTGGCGAAGGCACCGCTTCGGGAAACTCTGGCGGCCGCGATGGTGCTGGCGAGCGGATGGGAGGGGCGGCGAGGCGCGCCGCTACTCGATCCAATGTGCGGATCGGGCACCATTCCGATCGAAGCCGCACTCATTGCGCGTGCCATTGCGCCCGGGTTGCAGCGGGACTTTCAATTCATGAACTGGCCTACGTTCGATCGCGATCTGTGGAACGGTATCGTCGAGAAGGCGCGGAGCTCCGTGACGAGTCCCAAGCTCGATATCCGCGGTGCCGACCGCGACACCGGCGCCATCTCGGCTGCGATTCACAACGCGGGGAGAGCGGGCGTTGCGGGAGATATGGGATTTTCGGTGCAGTCGCTTTCGGGGTCCATCGCTGCGATCGAAGATGTTGCAAAGGGAGAGGGTTGGATTCTCACCAACCCGCCCTATGGCGTGCGGGTTGGCGAGAGCAAGGATCTCCGCGACCTATATGCGACTCTCGGAGCGGCTTTGAAAACGAAGCATGGCTGGAGGCTAGGGATCCTCACATCGGATGCGGTGTTGGCAGACCAAATGCGCGTTGCAATTCGGCCGCGCTTCAGCTCGCGCAACGGAGGAATCCCGGTGAATTTTCTTGTCAGCGACAAAGCCGAAAAAGCCGGGATTCGTTACAAAAAATCTGGTGTAGGAGGTGGCGTCCGTGGAAAGTCATAAGCGAAGCGCTCAGTTAGACAACCATCGAACAGGCACGCTAATCTCAGTAAATGTCTCACGGGGAGGAGTCCCAAAAAGACGCGTTAGTGGCGCCAATGTGTCTTTATTTGGGCTTGAAGGAGATGGCCAAGATGACATAAAGCACCACGGCGGACCGGAACGCGCTGTTTGCGTTTACTCCCTCGAGCGGATCCATTCCCTTCAAGTAGAGGGACACCCGATTGACGTCGGAACCGTCGGAGAAAACATCACCGTCGAAGGCATCGATTGGGATCTGGTGGTTCCGGGAGTCCGTGTGCGACTCGGAGACGAGGTTCTTCTCGAGATTGCGTCCTTTACCAACCCCTGCAAGACGATAAAGGCGTCGTTCATCGACGGACAATTTATCCGCATCGCACAGAAGCTTCATCCGGGATGGAGCCGCGTGTACGCGCGAGTGCTGTCAGAGGGCCCTATCCGTTCTGGCGACCCCGTCCAACTGGACCCAACGACCGAATAGCACCCGGGTCGCGGCAGCCCGAAAAAACGGCCCCGCTTTTGAATAGTAGAACTGTTCCCCCATCGGCTCAGCGCCGACAAACCGGGGACTCAAGGTCCCGCGAACGGGGCCAAAAAAAGAACACATGAAGGAGTAGAGTCGTGGAGATCGGTGACACTATCGAGGAAGAGACGGGCGCGGAAGAAGGTGTCGAGCGCTCTTCTAATACCGCGGGCACGCGCCGGAAAAACGGCAAGAACGGCGGGAAGGGACGAAACGGTAAAGGAGCCGGCAACGGTGCCGGCGCCAAAGGGGGCGGCGAGCAGGAATCCGGCGTACTCGCGCCCGATGGAAAAATTAGGGCAGTGGACCTCCGGCGCCTGCTCAACGCCATGCGGGACTTGAGGGATGGCCAGTTCGAGACCCGGCTCCCTGTGTCCGAGGATCCGCTGCTAGCCGAGATCGCGGACACGTTCAACGGAATCGCCAAGCTCAACGAAAGGATGTGCGACGAGATGCTTCGCGTGAGCACCACCATCGGACGCCAGGGTCAGATGAACGATCGCGCGTCCATTGGTCCCGTCGCCCATGGCTGGCGGTCCACCGTCGAGTCCGTCAATACGCTCATCACCGACCTCGCTTCGCCCACGACCGAAGTAGCTCGCGTGCTGACTGCTGTAGCCGAGGGAGATCTCGGGCAGAAGATGGTGCTGGAAATCGATGGCAAGCCGGTGCAAGGCGAGTTCCTCCGTATTGGCACTACGGTCAACACGATGGTCGATCAGCTCGGCTCATTCGCCAACGAAGTCACGCGCGTCGCGCGCGAAGTGGGAACCGAGGGCAAGCTGGGCGGACAGGCAGAGGTACCGGGCGTCGCCGGCACGTGGAAGGACCTGACCGACAACGTCAATACGCTCGCCGGAAACCTCACCAGCCAGGTAAGAAACATTGCCGCCGTCACGACGGCGGTCGCCAAGGGAGACCTTTCCCAGAAGATCACCGTCGAAGCACGTGGCGAGACGCTCGCGCTCAAGAACACGATCAACACAATGGTCGATCAGCTCAGCTCGTTCGCGTCGGAAGTAACTCGCGTGGCGCGCGAAGTGGGAACGGAAGGGAAACTAGGCGGACAGGCGGCAGTACCGGGAATCGCCGGAACGTGGAAGGACCTGACGGACAACGTCAACACACTCGCCGGAAACCTCACCGGTCAGATCAGAAACATCGCTGACGTGACGACCGCGGTCGCGAAGGGAGACCTGTCGCGGAAGATCACGGTCGATGTAAAGGGCGAGATTCTCGAGCTGAAGAACACCGTCAACACGATGGTGGACCAGCTGAGCACGTTCGCGGAAGAAGTGACGCGCGTCGCGCGCGAAGTGGGAACCGAAGGACGACTGGGCGGACAGGCGCAGGTTCCGCAGGTCGCGGGCACGTGGAAGGATCTCACCGACAACGTGAACTTCATGGCGAGCAATCTCACCGGTCAGGTGAGAAACATCGCCGATGTCACGACAGCGGTCGCGCGCGGCGACTTGTCGCGAAAGATCACCGCTGATGCGCGGGGAGAGATTCTCGAGCTGAAGAACACGATCAACATCATGGTGGATCAGCTCAGCGCCTTCGCATCGGAAGTAACCCGCGTCGCGCGCGAAGTCGGTACCGAGGGAAAGCTGGGTGGCCAGGCGGAAGTGCCGGGCGTCGGCGGAACGTGGAAGGATCTCACCGACAACGTGAACACTCTGGCCGGAAATCTCACCAGCCAGGTGCGAAACATCGCCGCGGTCACTACCGCGGTTGCGAGAGGCGACCTGTCGCAGAAGATCACCGCCGACGCGCGCGGTGAAATCCTCGAGCTGAAGAGCACCGTCAACACGATGGTCGATCAGCTGAGCACCTTCGCTTCGGAAGTGACGCGCGTCGCCAAGGAAGTAGGAACTGAAGGGAAGCTTGGTGGACAAGCCGACGTGTCCGGAGTCGTCGGAACGTGGAAGGATCTGACCGACAACGTGAACGCAATGGCATCGAGCCTCACGGGGCAGATCAGAAACATTGCCGACGTCACCACGGCGGTAGCGAAGGGAGATCTGTCGAGAAAGATCACCGCGGAAGCGAAAGGTGAAATCCTCGAGTTGAAGAGCACGATCAACATCATGGTCGATCAGCTGAGCGCGTTCGCCTCCGAAGTGACGCGTGTAGCGAAGGAAGTGGGCACCGAAGGAAAGCTCGGCGGCCAGGCGGAAGTGCCGGGCGTAGGTGGAACGTGGAAGGACCTGACGGACAACGTGAACTTCATGGCGTCGAACCTGACAGGCCAGGTCCGCAACATCGCCGACGTCACAACGGCCGTCGCCAAGGGAGACCTGAACAGAAAGATCACAGCGGAAGCGAAGGGAGAAATCCTCGAGCTGAAAAACACGATCAACATCATGGTCGATCAGCTCAGCGCGTTCGCGGCCGAGGTAACGCGCGTCGCGCGCGAGGTCGGCACCGAAGGGAAACTCGGCGGCCAGGCCAGCGTTCCCGGGGTCGCCGGCACGTGGAAAGACCTCACCGACAACGTGAATACTCTGGCCGGCAATCTCACCGGCCAGGTGCGGAACATTGCCGCCGTTACGACGGCGGTCGCGCGCGGGGATCTGTCACAGAAGATCACCGTCGAAGCAAAGGGCGAGACGGCGGAGCTGAAGGACACGATCAACACCATGGTCGATCAGCTCGGCTCGTTCGCCGATGAAGTGACCCGCGTGGCGAAGGAAGTAGGAACCGAAGGAAAACTTGGTGGACAGGCGAGCGTGCCCGGAGTCGCGGGCACATGGAAGGATCTGACGGACAATGTGAACGCGATGGCGTCCAACCTCACGGGCCAGATCAGAAACATCGCCGACGTGACGACAGCAGTTGCCAAGGGAGACCTGTCGCGAAAGATCACTGTCGACGTGAAGGGCGAGATTCTCGAGCTCAAGCAGACCATCAACACGATGGTGGACAGCTTGAGTGTCTTCGCTGGTGAAGTAACGCGCGTCGCGCGCGAAGTGGGAACGGAAGGCCGATTGGGCGGGCAGGCGAACGTGCCCGGCGTCGCC
>JBGQIT010000002.1:0-25256 GCA_041498575.1 Gemmatimonadaceae bacterium | reverse complement strand
GCATTTCAATACTCGATCGCGTTTATCGGGAGTGATGATGTTGACGGGCATAGAGACAACCATTGATCGACTTCCGCCTTGTCGAGATCGAGATGTCGATTTCGTATCACGCAGATGTTAGCCGTCAGCGCTTTAGTAGGCTGCGTGTAAGGTTCATCTAGTGCGATGCGCGACACGGCAACGACAATTGTTTGTATTGCGCGACGCTAACATCTGCGCTATGAGTGTAGCGGAGTTGACGACATCGTGTCCGCCGGGTGAACGACACCCTGTAGGTAATGTGTGAATGAGATCCACTGAAGTTCAGGAGGCCATTAGATGACCTTCACGGATACTCTGCAACCTTTCCCCAGGAGACGCGATGACGAGACCTCCCCTCACCACATTCGCAGTCGGTGCGCTCTGTGTCGCGCTCGGGTGCACCAATTCTGAGCCGATCGCACCGCTGACCGTTGCTCGCGCGTCGTTTGCGGCGGTGCCCGCCGACGGCAACGGCAACAAGGAGATCGTTGCCGTTGACTTTGCGGACGCTGTCTCATGTCCGGACGGCACCGACCTAACTCGCCATGTCACGGGCTGGGTACAAGAGCGCGTTTTCAATCAGGATGGCAACCGACATGTCGTGTTGGATGTCACCCATATTGACTTCATTTTCACGAATTCCGCTGGTGAGTCCTATGTGTGGCACGAAGTCGGTCCCGATCTCTTTTGGATCGAAAACGGTGACTTGATGGCCGCATCCGTCGGTCGAGTGGGCGGAGTGGTCATCGGCCTCTTCAAGAGGAATCTGACTACTGGCGAGCTCGTGTTGCTGGCGGGCAAAGAAGTGCCGCCCCGCTTTATTCTCGCATGCGAGGCGTTGACGTAAGACGCACCTGACTGCACTGCTCCTCACAACACCAAAACCGAAAACCCCGGCGCAAGAAGCGTCGGGGTTTTTGATGTATGAGAATCGAATGAATGACGTGTGATGTGCGACTAGGAGTGCTTTCGTGAAAGACTGCGCCCGAATCAGCATTCGGAACGCTGAACTATGGTCACAACGTCCTTCGGGGTCTTGAAGTAGAAGTACATCGACGAGTACTAGTTTGGCGTTGTTATGTAGTGACTGTTGGATCGGTCAGTACCGACACAATTCAAGATAGCCTCCGAGTTAGGCGGATATCCTTAAGCGGGGCAACAAGTTCTGATTGATGGGCCTGGGTAGAGTTGAACTACCGACCTCACGCTTATTAGGCAGCTTCATACGAACATGAATAGACTTAGATGCTCCTACTCGCCTGCCTTTCACGATCATCCTGCTCAGCATCTCGCGCACATACGAACGTCTTGCGCAGGTAAACGAACCTGTTGCGCATCTGAACGGACACCAGAACGGACACTTGCGGATCCGGAGCCCGAGGTTGTCTGCCATCTTCTATCGCTATGAGAAAGCGTGTGGTACTAAAGAACCAAGAATCGAGAGTTCGAGTCTCTTTTCGTCCATTTAGCTTTTGTGGCGACGCTGACGCTCAGAGTTATTCCAGGAGATCGAGATGCTAAAACCGGCGATTATCAGAACGATCAGCGTCGCTCTGTTCGTTAGTATGACATTAGTAGCCTGTAGCGGAGGAGCGCCTCCGGTGGAGACGGGTATCCCCGTTGGTCGCGCGGTTGCCCCATCAACAATTGCGCCGGGCGCTACGATTCGATTCGTGGTGGGAACAGACAGCCGCCTTATTGTTGGGTATCTGAGCAGCCTTACCGCCGACTCGCTCATTATAGACCGATGCACAAACTGTGATCGAATCCGATACGGAACTCGCGAAATCAGTCGCCTTGAAGTTCTTCGCGGATCCTCGAGAGGAAAACATTTCGCCGTCGGGCTTGGAATTGGGGCGTTGGCCGGCGTCATCATCGCGGGTTTAAACTACGCACGACCCTGTCACGCGCTTGACACCGACGTCTGCGGGTTTCGGGCTTTCGGATTCATCTATGGCCCACCAATTGGCGCCCTGATCGGGGGAATTATCGGCGTTAGTCTCCCGACCGGCGAACGGTGGGAGCCGGTTGCTGCACAACGTACGGTGCAATGAGACCCCATGCTAAAGCCAAAAACACAAACGCCGCAATACACATAAAGTGGTTGCAGCGCAATAGTATGGGCCTGGGTAGAGTTGAACTACCGACCTCACGCTTATCAGAAATGAAATGACCGCTATTGGGCGCCATTGGGCGTTGTACCGCTATCCATCGTAGGGGCATAACGGATTTCACGGACGCCATTGGGAAACAGTGGGTGTTGTTACCGAGGCTGTTACTGCGTAGCCACACGTTCACGACCTTCACGCTCAACCGCGTCATGTTCGTCATGTTCGTCATGCTGTTCTCCCTCAGTTGAGTGGAGAAATGAGGGTGTTTGTCACAGGATGCTGGCCAGGATGACATGACAGAGATGTCACACATGACGCCCACCTCCGTATGTTCAGGCATGCTCAAGATCCTAACGCCTTCGAGAGAAGTAAGACGGCGAGATTGATCGGGGCTGGACCTCCCAACTATTGATCGCGGAACCTCAGCAGACTAGCTGTCCCGTCAAGAATCATTTGTGTTGACAGGCTTCCGGTTCATCCGTAGCGATTTCCGATACGACGCGACATGGGGCGCCGCTCTCCATGAGCTCGGACGAATTTCTTTCTCGGGAGAATCAGATGCGCCTGCCGCTTACCCTGAGCCGTCTCACGCATCTGACCACGCTGTACGCGTTTCTGCTGTCTTCAACGGGCTGCCATTCGTGGGTGACCACTACCGTCACCCCGCAGGGACGGCTGCAAGGGAATCCTCGCGTGGTACGGGTTGTCCTTTCCCGACCGAATTCGGTACTGACACTCACAGATCCCGTAGTGAGTGGTGACAGTCTGACAGGGTTCTCGGGGAGACCGGCGAACCCCGTTCGCGTTACATTGCCCTTGTCACAAATCGCGAGGGTCCAAACCTGGAACTTCAGCGCGGTAAGAACCGTGCTGCTCCTGACTCCCCTCGCCTTTGGGGTAGCCTTTATCATCGCCTTGATTAGCGTGGCCGCCGGCGGCAGCCACTCGGGCGGCTCGTGAAGCCGTAATGTTCGCGACAAGACAGCGTTGGTCTCGTGAACTAGGAGGACTAGATGCGTCGACTGATTGGAAGTGGGTGGGCTGGTGCGTCAGCGTTTTTCTTGCTATGTGTCGTTGCAAGCCCTGCCATGTCTCAGAACTTGAGAATAGACGCATTGTCGCTTCAGGCTGGCGCCCGCGCGAGAATTCTCGGACCTACGGCCGCTTCCAAGTACGAACTTATTACGGTCGCATCGGCCAGGCCGGATAGCTTGCGCTACAGCCTGGATCCAAGCCTCGCTACCAAGTCGCTCGCATGGCAACAAATCAGTAAAATGGACGCGAGCATGGGACGGCATACGAATGTCTGGCGCGGCACTGGAATCGGATTTCTCGTGGGCCTTCTCGGAGGCGCCGCTTTCGGAGCGGCCACTGCATCGGGCAAGGACGGCTACAACGCAGGGCCAATGGCAGTCTTGGTGGGCCTTCCGATGGGTGCTCTCGGCGGACTTGGGGGAGCTGTCTTTGGCTTCGCGCAGCGGACTGAGGATTGGGTTCCAGTCACCCTACCGCGTACTCCAGTGGCGTCGAACCGAAAGTTGATTAACGACGGCCGCCCCTGATCGGTGTTTTTTTCGAGCGAGTGTTCGTTGACTGAACAACAGGGAGCGCGGATGAGCGAAGCCGGGAGAGCGGGACTGCGCAGCGAAATCGGCCTGATGATGCTCATCCTGCTATCGACGTCCTGCGGCATCACCGGGGTGAAGCAGTGCGGACCCGAGATGAGAGATGCAGGCGTATTGGGCCGGGTCGTGCTGGCCGACGGCACTTCTACTGCCAACGCCGGTCTCGGCATGTCAGAGGTGCGGGACCCTGGCCGACCGGAGACAGAGGTAGCAACGTACGATGTCTACGCGCAGAGCGACTTTGTCCGCGACCACATGACACGAGCTGAGCTCCGGGCCACACAGACTCCATCACGACTCCTCGGATCGTACACCCCCCCTACCGTGCTGCCACTGCCACCGAACTTATTCGCGTTCGGCGGTCCTTACGATTGGCCGGTGCCTGTTGAGGATGGTCGTACCCTCATTTTGTCCGGCCAACTCGTTCTGGAGATTCAGACTGACCTTCCGAGCCAGCCTTTGGTCCGCATCCCACTAACAGGTCTGCAACGGAACGACACGACCTGGTTTCGGGAGACGGGAGAGTCTTGCGGCTGACGCGACCGAGCCTGGGCTCGTTAGATCCATTGGCGTCAACACGGACGCAATCCAGCTGTCCGGGAACAATTGAACTTGGAAATTTGACTTGTATGCGTGGAGGAGTCGTGTATCGGGTTGAGTTGACTTAGAGGAGCGGGGATTCTGGCAATCGCGTCCTCAACTTTTTGCAGAGTCGAACAATGAAAGTCCGCGTCCTCGTGAGTTTGGTTTCGGCTGTCCTGGCGCCCTTGATTCTTACGGCGTGTCAAGGTGGTGGTTCAACCGGGAACAATACCTCAATCCTGACCAAGATCGGCACAGATCCAGCGAGCGTTGTCGCCGGCGCGAGCTTTTCCGATTCTATTCGCGTCCAGGTGATTGACGGCTCTAGCAATCCGAAGTCTGGAGTGAGTGTAGCGTTCGCCGTCACCGCCGGCGGGGGAACGGTCACTCCTGCAACAGTGATCACCGACGCCAACGGAAAGGCGGCGGCGAAGTTCATGACCGGAACAACGATGGGCACCAATACCGCCATTGCGACGGTGACCGGTCTGCCCGCCGTCACGTTCTCCGCCGCCACGCGATTCTGGTCGAGCGCCTCCATCGGCGCAACGTACCCGCTCCACAGCGTCTGGGGCACCTCCGCGTCTGACGTGTGGGCTGTGGGCAACGTTGGGACGATCCTCCATTACAACGGCACGAGCTGGTCGAGCGTGTCGGCCGGGACGATGCGCTACCTCTGGAGCGTCTGGGCCAGCTCGCCGTCTGACGTGTGGGCTGTGGGCGAGTTTGGAACGACCCTTCATTACAACGGCACGAGCTGGTCGAGCGTCTCGATCGGGACTACACAGCCGCTCTTTGCCAACTGGGGCACCTCCGCATCTGACGTGTGGGCGGTGGGCGAGGCTGGGACAATCCTCCATTACAACGGCACGAGCTGGTCGAGCGTCTCGAGCGCGACTACGCAGCCCCTCTATGGCGTGTGGGGCACCTCCGCATCTGACGTTTGGGCTGTGGCCTGCGGCGGCACGATCCTACATTACAACGGCACTAGCTGGTCGAGCGCCTCGATCGGGACGATGCCGTGCCTCTTCAGCGTCTGGGGAAGCTCCCCGTCTGACGTCTGGGCTGTGGGCGAAAATGATTTGGACGCTAGTGGACTGATGCTCCATTACGACGGCGCGAGCTGGTCGAGTGTCTCGATCGGGACGACATCGATGCTTTGGAGAGTCTGGGGCAGCTCGGCATCCGACGTGTGGGCGGTGGGCGACAGAGGGTTCCTTCATTACAACGGCACAAGTTGGGCGGCCGCCTCGAGCGTGACTCCACTGAATAGCGTCTGGGGCAGCTCTTCCTCTGATGTATGGGCTGTCGGTGGCTGCTACTTTGCAACAGACCTCTGTGGAACGGTCCTTCACGGCTCGCCAGCCGGATGATCGTGAGGTGAACCGTTGGTAGACGCAATTTGGCCAAGATGCACAAACCCCGCTCAAGGACGCGTCCTCAAGCGAGGCAAAAGTTCTGATTCATGGGCCGGGGTAAAGTTAAACTACCGGCGTGATCATTCCCGGTGCGGATTCCGCGCTCTCGACCGACATCTTTGCGTCGCCGCGCGCTGTTGCTCGCATCCAACGTTAGTGCTCAGCAACCGCCTGCGAAGCCCCGGGCGCAAGGCCTCCACCTCTTAGAGAAGCTCCTAATGTAGAGGCGGTCTGGCCTTGCAGCCAACATCTCTGTTTTTCTAAGCCTTTCCTGGCGAGGCTAAGTGTCACAGCTGAGGCGTGTACCGGGAGCGTGAGCCGTCTTACGTCGAAAAGTTGGAAGCCAACGCAGAAAGGTAGTTCAAGCTCACCGAACATTCAGTTGGTGAACAGCTCACGCCCATCAAGCGAGAGCTGTGTATCCGACCACACGCTGATCACGCCGGGCGGTGGATGTCGGGGCCCCGCTCGGACGCTGCTTTGCCTTTGAATCGCTCAACCCGTCGGGAAGTCAATCACCCCGCCTCGCCGACGTCAACGCATTGATGGTGATCGCGCTCACGTTCGGAGTCGCGCCGTCGGACGTGATACTCAGGCCGCGCGGTCCCGCCGTCGGGAAGATGAGTTCCGTTACCGAGGTTTCGCCCCCTTGCGCCAGGACCTCGATTGACGACGCGTCAAGCAGAAACCGAAGAACGACCTCACCGTTGGCGACGCGTAACGACGCGTCGTGCGGCGCAGAAAAGTCGGGGTGGAAGCCGCCCTGTCCCGAGTGGGCGCGGTCCAGTACGAGTCGGTTTCGCGCGGGGTCGATCACGATCGACGTGCGTTCGCCCGGCGCGGTTTGCAGCTGCACCGTGAACGGAGCCTTCCCGGTCACTTCGGTAAAACTCATTTCGACATCCAGCAGTGGCGGAAGATCGTTGTGTGCCGCAAGCCAGCGCGCGGCAGCGGCAAAGCTGCCTCCGCCAAACTGAAGCGGCGGCACCATGCGCAGTTTCTTCAACTCGCCCACCGGCTTCTGCACGAGCCGCAGACCGCCGGGTGTTCGTCGGAGGCTCAGTTCACGCGGCACCGTCATCGAGCTCCGCCAGGGCGATGTTGGAACGTCCTGCCCGTACAACCAGTTGCTCATCCAACCCAACCAGATCCGCCGCCCATCGGATTTCGGGATGTCGTTCCACGAAACGCCGGCGTAGAAATCCGGCCCGTAGTCCGCCCAGCGGATATCCCTGGCGCCCGCATCCGCCACAAAGCGCGTGCCGTCGAATCTCCCGGTGAAATACTGGGTGCCGGAACCGCCCGCCGGACCGCCGGGATTGATGTTCACAATGAGCACCCACTTCCTCCCACCCCCCTCGATGGGGAGACTGAACAGGTCGGGGCATTCCCACTGACCGCCTGTTGCGCCAGCGGGGCCGAACTCGCTGGCGTACTTCCATCGCTTGAGATCGCGCGACGTGTAAAAGTTCACTTTTTTCTCGTTCGGGAGCGCGACGGCCATCACCCAGCGGGACGTGGCCTCGTGCCAGAACACCCTCGGATCGCGGAAGTCGGCCATGTGCAGGTCGAGCACGGGCGCGGGCACTTTCGTCCACGTGCGGCCACGATCGTTGCTGAAGGCAATCCGCTGGTCCTGCCTTCCTTCGCCATGTCCGGTGTAGATGGCGATGAGCGGCGGTTTGCCGTTCCTGCCAAACCCACTGGTATTCTTCCAGTCTACTACCGCGCTACCGGAGAAGATCATGATGCCGTCTTCCTCGGCGAGCGCTAGCGGCAGCTGCTCCCAGTGCACGAGATCGCGACTGACGGCGTGGCCCCAGCTCATGTGGCCCCACTTGTCGCCGGACGGATTGTATTGATAGAAGAGATGCCACTCTCCCGCGTAGAAGACCATACCGTTCGGGTCATTCATCCAGTTCCGCTCTGGCGAGAAATGAAACTGCGGCCGAAAGGGCTCGGGCTGCGCCGGCACGACCGCGATGGGGGCGGATACGGCAGCGCAGAGTGCGGCGAACACGACAAGCGGTTTCACGTGAGTTGGAGGAGAGTTTCGGGAAGGGGTGCGGTCGCGCCCGGCTGAGAGCAGATAAAGGAGGCGACGGCGTTGGCGTGTCTATTGATCTCGGCGAGCGGGAGGCCGCGCAGGAAATCGAAGACGAGGGTGGCGGTGAACGCGTCGCCGGCACCGACGGTGTCAACGACGGCCGCGGGGACGGCCGGGCATCTCGATTCCTCGCCGCCCGCAAGCAGAAGCGCGCCGTCCGGCCCGCACGTGAGCGCGGCCAGACGGAGCTCGTACCGGGTCACCAGCTCACTCAGCATTTCGCGGGGCGTGTGTGCGTCGATGCCGCAAAGCTCCGCCACCAGCGGCAGCTCTTCGCCGTTCAGCTTCAGCGCGGACGCGATCTCGAGCGAAGTCTCGATCGTTTCCGTATCGTAGAATCGCTGTCGCAGATTCACATCGAAGACCCGAAGCGCTGCGCTCGGCGTGGTCTCCACGAAGCGGCGGATGGTATCCCGGGACGCGGGTGAGCGCTGGCCGAGCGTTCCGAAGCACACCGCATCGCAGCATCGGGAGAGTGATGCGAGCTCGTCCGACCAGGCGAGATGGTCCCACGCCGTGTCGGCGGCAATTTCGTAGCTGGCCTGGCTTGCAGCATCGAGCGTCACCAGCACCCGGCCCGTGGCGTGCGTCCGGTCGCAGCTCACGCAAGCGCATTCCACGCCGCGCTGGCGCAGCGAATCCAGCGCGCGATCGCCGAATTCATCAGCACCGACTGCACTCACCATCCAGGCGTTCGCACCAAGACTCGCCGCGTGACATGCGAAGTTGGCGGGCGCGCCGCCGAAATGCGCGGCATCGGGATACACGTCCCACAACACTTCACCTATCCCGACAATTACGGGAGGCGCACTCATACTTCAACGCCCAGCTGCTTCTGGATCTCCTCCAGCGGCACGCCCTTGGTTTCCGGCACCATCGTTCTCACCCAGAGGAGCTGCAGCACCATCATGCCGCAGAAGAAAAGGAAGACGTACCCGGGCGCAAATGCGCTCACCATCGCCGGAAAGAACGTGGTGAGCAGCGCGGCGAAAATCCAATGCGTCGCGCTGCCCAGCGACTGGCCGGTGGCTCGGTACTGATTGGGGAAAATCTCCGAGATGAGAACCCAGATTACCGTTCCCTGACCGATGGCGTGCGCCGCGATGAACGCGAAAATGGAAGCCGGCACAATGGCGAAATGGCGGGTGAAGAATGCCCACGAGCAGAGTCCGAGGGACGCGATGTAGCCAAAGGAGCCGATCGTCAGCAGGGTACGGCGTCCGAGGCGGTCAATGAGCCACAAGCCGACAAACGTGAAAGTGAGATTCGTGATGCCGATGCCGACGGACTGGAGCAGCGCAGCTTTGGCGCCGAGTCCGGTCATCTGGAAGATGCGCGGCGCGAAGTAGAGAACGGCGTTGATGCCCGAGAGCTGGTTGAAGAACGCGACCAGGAAGGCGAGCATGATCGGCACGCGCAACCGCATCGACCAAAACCCTCTTGCGCTCGTCTGCTGCAAGGACGCGGCGACGATCCCATTCGCCTCCGCCTCGATCTCCGCGGGCGAGGCGGCTGGCTCGATGAGGCGGAGCACTCGCAGGCCGTTCTCGCGGTTGGCTTTCCGTGTGAGCAGCCAGCGAGGGCTCTCCGGAATGCCCACGCACATCAACGTATAGGCGATCGACGGAAACGCCGCGACGCCGAGCATCCAGCGCCACGCGTTGGTCCCGATGCCGGCGAGCAGCGCGTTCGAGAGGAAGGCGATGACAATGCCGAAGACGATATTGAACTGGAACATCCCCGCCAGGCGGCCGCGATGCGCCGGCGGCGCGATCTCCGCGATATAAAGTGGGGCAACGACGGTGGAGATGCCGATGCCGATGCCGCCGAGCAGCCGCGCCGCTATGAATGCATAGACATTCCATGCCATAGCGGAGCCCACCGCGGAGACGATGTAGAGCGCTCCGATCCACAGCAACGTGGGCTTGCGGCCGAACCGATCCGCGGGCAGTCCGCCGGTCAGCGAACCGAGCACGGTGCCATAGAGCGCCGCGGCCATCGCGATCCCGTGCACGCCGGCACTCAGGCCCCAGAGTCGCTGAATCGTCTGCTCGGCACCGGAAATGACGACGGTATCGAAGCCAAAGAGAAACCCGGCGAGCGCGGAGGTGATCGCCCATACGAGCAACCGGCCATTCATCCGTGGCGGGGCTCCGCGCAGCGGCGTTATCGGGCTGCTGTTCGCATCAGCGAGGGAAGCGTTCATAGTGGTCTGCAGGGGTCTGCGCAGCGGGCCGCGTCAAGATGCGGCATCGTGCTCCGCAACCGCAACCGCACCGAGAGCGGTTTTCAGTCGTCGCCCGCCATGCGTCCACCACCAACACTCTTTCTGGTCTGTGGGCTACCAGGCGCCGGCAAGACGCGGAAGCACTTCCGACACCGCGCTGCGGCGCTGGGCGCTCGAAGTTCGTTACGTTATGTCGCGCTCGCTCCCGTCGTGGACCGAGTCTAACGGTCTGCGTGGGGCGGCGGGTGCGCGATGGTGTCCGTTGTGGTGTCCGCGCAGATGCGCAAGATGTTCTCAAATGCGCGACATGCTGGCCAGGATCTAGGGGAAGCCAAGCAAGTCGGAACCTCGAAAGCTAATACATGATCGGACGAAGATGACTGACAGGTGCTGTGGGAATTCCTCCAACCAAAAGACGGACGTCAGACAAACGACCCTCCTGCTCCAGTAGCACGAGGTTGCGAACGACATTCGGCGGTCCCTCACGCCTATCGGGCGTGAGGTTGATAGCTCGCAGCGTAGGGCGATGATCTCAGCCAGGCACGCACGCTGCTCCTCATGCAGTGCTCCGCGTCCCGCTTCAACGACGCGATCGAGCTTCGAATATTGACCTAGCGGCGGAGGCATTGGTCGCGTCCCCTGCGACTTCAGCGGTCAGTCACCTCGCCCGAGAAGGCGACGAGCGTGCGGCCCGGCAAACTGACTTTCGCCGCGAGCGCGCTTCGCCCGCTCCGCGCTCGATCGCTGGACCTGTCACCGCCCGGAGATCGGATCATGAGACCTCCTCTAACGCGACCGCAGGGTCGTTTTGCCACGGCTCAGCGAATCCAGAAGAGAGTCACGAGCGTTATGCAGCAGCATTGCTCCAGCAATCGGCTCGCGGTCCCGTTGCTTCCTAGGCCCGATCAGTAACGCCAGTCCTCATGGACCAACGGGGCGCGGTTGAGTTCGTCTCGGTGCAAATGCCAACCGGGCATCATGACATCGATCATCTCGCGAAATCGCTCACCATGCCGGCGCTCATGGATATGAATCATCTCGTGCACGAGAATGTACTCGAGCGACGACGCCGGCTTCTTCGCAAGCTCGAGATTCAGCCAGATCCGGCGCGCCGCGGCATTGCAGCTGCCCCACCGCGTCTTCATGCGCCTGATGCGCACCTCGGCGACATCGACTCCGACCTTGCGTTCCCACTTGCGAAGAAGTGGAGGGATCTGCTCTCGCAGCCGCTCCCGGTACCACTCGTTGAGCGTGGCTTCGCGCTGGGCGCGATCGGCACCCGGACGGCATCGGAGCTGAATGCGCGAGTTGGTGGCAACGCGAACCCCCGGACTCCGCGGATCCTCGATGATTTCCAGGCGGAGCCTGCGACCGCGAAAGTAGATGCTCTCGCCCGTTGCAAGCTCGCGCTGCGATTCCCGAACCTGATCGGCGAAATCCTGCGGCGGGCGGAGAACGACAAGATCGGAATGGAGCACACGCCGCCGCTCTCAACGGGGGCAGTTCGCGTGCTCGAGCGGTCGCGACGCAACCGGAAAGCGATAGGCGACGGATGGATATTCCCCGCGCCCGAGGATTCGTCCAAGCCGGTGTCGAGACATTTGGTGAGGAACTGGTGGCAAAGAGCGGAGAAGTTGGCCGGTCTTCCTCGAACAGCCAGGCGAGGATGGCATAGCTTTAGGCGCAAGTTCGTCAATGACCTAAAGCCTGACACGCCAATGGCGGATCTCTGCTACCTAGGCGGCTGGAAGAGCCCGTTGACTGTGATGACGGTCTACCAGCAGCCGGATCAGGTGACGATGCGGACTGCCCTGTCGAACCGAGACGAACGACGCGCTGGTACGGTTCGATAGGCCCAATCGACAGCGAATCGACAGCAGACAGTATTTTCGCACATGAAGCAAAAACCCCGCAAGCGCGTAAACGCTTACGGGGCAATGATCTGAGGTTTATGGGCCTGGGTAGAGTTGAACTACCGACCTCACGCTTATCAGGCGTGCGCTCTAACCACCTGAGCTACAGGCCCTTCGCCACACGCTAACCGCCTGTGGCGCAGAGTCTTGCAAGTTAGCCGCACTGGGAAGGGTGGTCAACGCCGATCGTGACGAAACGATCAGGTTGTTTTCACGATTGCGTCATGCTTCAGGATGAATATTCAAGGCGGGAAAATCTCCCATCGCACGTCGCAGACTCATTCCGCCGAGCAGCGAATGCCTGGAATTCGAAAAGGGTTCACGCTAATCGAAGTCGTGATGGTCACCGCCGTGATCGGCATTCTCGCCGCCGTCGCGGTACCGCGGTTTGCCGGCAGCAAGGACAAGGCATACGTGGCCGCGATGAAGGCCGACCTGCACACCATCGCCCTCTACGAAGAGCAGTTTGCCGCCGACAACCATGGCCAGTACTTCGGCGGCGTAGCGACGCCTGAGGCGCCGCTAAACGGATTCACGCCCTCAAAGGACGTGACCGTGACCTTGACCGCGTTCAACATCCTCGGCAGCCAGCTCGCCGACTGGACCGCCACCGTGAAGCACGCGCAAACGTCGCAAAGCTGCGAGATGCGGGCGGGCGAGATCACCTGCACGACAGGAAATGTGCTGACGACGGGTATACTTCCCCCAAACTGAAGCACCAGGCAGCCCCCCCCGTTCCCACCCATTGAAGACGAAATGCCCCGCAAACGCGGGGCATTTTTTGTTCGCCATTCTCAGAACGAGAGCTGCGTTCAGCTTCCTGAATGCGATCAGAACCGAGAACCGCGGTCAGTCTTCGTACTTACGCGGATGCGCGGGGTGCGGCTTCTCGATCTCTTCCGTGTCGAACTCGTCGTCCAGATCTATGAGGTCGTCGTCGAGATCATCGTCGAGATCGTCATCCTCTTCGTCGTCGAGATCGTCGTCATCCAGGTCCGCGTCGTCGACGTCTTCCACTTCGTCGTCCCACTCGTCCTCGATGTCATCCTCATCATCATCCTCCAGATCGTCCTCGAGATCCTCGTCCTCGGGGTCACCTTCTGGGGCCTTCTTCGCCAGCCACGCTTCGGTCTCCCCCTCGTTCAGGAAACCGCCCGCGGACTCCAGCATGGCGCACATTACCGTGATCTCCCCTGGTTGTTAGACCGAAGCGCGCTCGCGCTTCGCCTCGCGTGACAGCTTCTTGCGATCGTTCGAGTTGAGGAAGCGCTTCCGCAGTCGGATCGACTTCGGCGTAACCTCGATCAGCTCGTCTTCCTCGATATACTCCAGCGCACCTTCCAGCGTCAACTCCCGCGGCGGCTCGAGCTGAATGTTTTCGTCGCTCGACTTCGACCGCATGTTGGTCAGCTTCTTCTCCCTGGTCGGATTGACATCCATATCGCCAGGCCTCGAATTCTCGCCAACCAGCATACCCTCGTAAACCGCGTCACCGGGGGCAACGAATAGGGTAGCTCTCTCCGCGAGATTTGCAAGCGCAAACGCAACTATGACGCCGCCTTCCATAGACACCAGTGTTCCACGCATCCGCCCGGCGAGGGGACCGGCCCAAGGCCCATACTCGAGGAAGCGGTGGTGCATAATGCCCGTCCCCCGGGTGTCGGTGAGGAACTCCGACCTATAGCCGAAAAGTCCGCGCGCCGGGATTTTGTAAAGAAGTCGTACCATTCCCTGCCCCGGGTTCTTCATCTCGAGCATCCCTGCGCGCCGCGGCCCCAGCTTCTCGATCACGACGCCGAGGAATTCTTCGGGAACGTCGATGGCGAGCTCCTCGTATGGCTCGAGTCGCTCACCCTGCGGCCCCTCGCGGGTGATCACGCGGGGACGCGAGACCTGGAACTCATAGCCTTCGCGTCGCATCGTCTCCATGAGGATCGTGAGGTGCAGCTCGCCGCGGCCCGATACCGTCCATGTGTCGGTGGATTCGGTGTCTTCCACCCTGAGCGCGACGTTCCGCTCGAGCTCCTTGAACAGCCGCTCCCGGATCTGGCGGGAAGTGACGAACTTCCCCTCCTTGCCGGCGAAGGGAGAGTTGTTGACCAGGTAGTCCACCGAGATCGTCGGCTCCTCGACCGAGATCCCGGCGAGTCGCTCGGGATGCTCGAGGTCGGTCACCGTCAGACCGATCTCGACCCCTTCGAGTCCCGCCAGAGCCACGATCTCGCCAGCAGAGGCCTGGGGAACCTCGATACGATCGAGGCCCTCGTACGTGAACAGCCGCGTCACGCGGGACTGCTCCGCCTTCTGCGAGCCATCGAGCGGCAACAGCGCAACCGGATCTCCGACGTGAATGGTCCCGCGCTCGATGCGCCCGATCCCCAGACGTCCGAGGTAAGGTGAATGATCGATAGTCGAAATCAGCATCTGAAACGGACCCGCATCATCATGTGGCGGCGCGGGGACGTGCTCGATGATCGCGTCAAAGAGAGGCGAGAGATCGACGGGCGTGACATCCATGTCCATCGTCGCCACACCTTCGCGCGCGGACGCATAGACGACGGTCGCGTTGAGCTGGGCCTCGTTCGCCTCGAGCTCGATCAGCAGGTCGAGCACTTCGTCGTGGACGCGCATCGGGTCCGAGCCGGCCCTGTCGATCTTGTTGATCACGATGATCGGCGTGCGGTCGAGCGCCAGAGCCTTCCTGAGGACGAAGCGCGTCTGCGGCATCGGCCCATCGAACGCATCGACGACGAGCAGCACGCCATCCACCATGCGGAGGATGCGCTCCACCTCGCCACCGAAATCGGAGTGGCCCGGCGTATCGACGATGTTGATCTTCGTCCCCTTCCACCGGATCGAGGTGTTCTTCGCCAGGATGGTGATGCCACGCTCGCGCTCGAGGGGATTCGAATCCATGACGCGCTCCATCACGACCTGGTTCTCCCGGAACGCTCCTGCCTGACGGAGCATTTTGTCGACGAGAGTGGTCTTGCCGTGATCGACGTGCGCGATGATCGCGATGTTACGGAATTCCAGCTTTGCCATAGCCTTATAAGTTAGCTAGGCGTGCAAGTGCCTCTCGCGATCGAGCATGTCGTCTCGTTCGAGCTGGATCGTCACGTGCTGGATGCCGAAAAGGCGCATCGCGTCGTGGATGTGCTCCAGGACGTGCTGATGTTGTGCGGGCTCCCGAACGATGCAGTGCGCGCTCATCGCCACCACGGCCGGCGTAACCGCCCACACATGCAGATCGTGCACCGATTCGATTCCGGGTATCGCCTCCAGCTGTCGCCGCACCGCGCCAACGGGAATGTGCGCCGGCGTCGACTCGAGCAGGATGTCCACCGACTCCCGTACCAGGCGCCAGGCGCCCCCCATGATCAGCACCGTTGTGAGTATGGACGCGATCGGGTCGGCAATGAGCCACCCGGTGTAGCGGATCGCAACGGCAGCGGCGATCGTCCCGATCGTCGCGAGCAAATCGCCCAGCACGTGCAGATACGCACCGCGGGTATTGAGATTGTGTGAGGAGCTCCCGACCAGCACGCGCGCCGCGACAATATTGACGACGAGCCCCAGGGCGGCCACCGACAGCATCAACCCGCTTTCCACCGCTTCCGGCGCCCGAAAGCGCATGACGGCCGTCCAGAGAATCCATGCCGAGATCAGCAGCAGTGTCGAGCCATTCACGAACGCGGCCAGAATCTCCCAGCGCAGATAACCATAGGTCTTCTGCGGATTGCCGGGCTGTTTGCTGAACCACGCCACGAACAGCGCGAGTCCCAGCGCCGCGACATCGGTCAGCATGTGACCGGCATCGGCGAGCAGCGCGATCGAGTTCGACAGCAGCCCGCCGACTACCTCGACGATCAGCAGCAACGCGGTGAGCACCAGCGCGATGCGCAGGCTCCGCACGGGCGCGTCGCTCACGTGCGAATGGGCCCCGGCGGGGTGCGCGCCGTCGTGCTGGTGTCCGTGACCGGAGTTGTGGTAAGTTGTATCCGTGCTCGGTCGGCTGCTCGCCATAATTCTGCTCGTGCTCCTCAACGCGTTTTTCGTTGGCGCCGAGTTCGCTCTTGTCCGCTCCAGACGGACGCGTCTGGAGGCGATGGTCCGAAGTGGTGACCGACTCGCCCACTTCGCCGTTCGCGCCTCTTCAAATATCTCCCGCATCCTGTCTGCCAGCCAGCTAGGCGTCACTCTCGCGAGCCTTGGACTGGGATGGGTCGCGGAATCGACTGTCGGTGAGGTGTTCGAGCATCTGTTCGCCAACCTCCCGTTCGCCATCGAGATATCGATGCGCCTGACGCTGGCGGCAGCCGTCGCGCTGATCATCGTCACGTATCTGCACGTCGTTTTTGGCGAGCTGGTGCCCAAGGCGGCCGCATTGAATCATCCCGAGGCATTGGCCCGCTGGCTCGCGCCGCCGCTCCTGTTCTTTGCGTGGATCACTACGCCGTTCACCTTCTTTCTCAACAAGTCGTCGATGGTGATTCTTCACGCGCTCGGTCAGGAAAAGGCGGGCTCTGAGGAAGCGGTGCATTCGCCCGAAGAGATCCGGCTGCTCGTCGAGCAGTCGCAGGAAAGCGGACAGATGCAGGCCCACGATGCGGATCTGATCGACGCCGTATTCGAGTTCTCGGAGAAGAACGCGCGTGAGGTCATGACGCCGCGGACGGAGCTGGTGGCGCTACCGGTCGAGGCGACGCTGTCGGAAGTGCTGGACGTCGTTCAGGAAAGTGGGTTGTCGCGCTACCCGGTGTACGACGAGTCGATCGACAATATCATCGGCGTGGTGTTGGCAAAGGATCTCCTCAAGCTCCTCGCTCCGCGCGCCAACACGGAGGCGTTCGACCTTCCATCCATCATGCGCCCCGTGCACGTGATTCCGGGCTCGCGCGAAGTCGAAGAGGTTCTCGCCGATTTCAAGCGGCTCAAGGAGCACATGGCGGTGGTGCTCGACGAGTACGGCGGCACGGCCGGCGTGGTGACGATGGAGGATCTGCTCGAGGAGATCGTCGGCGAGATCCTCGACGAGTACGACACGCCTGAAGATGCCGAAGCTCCGCTCCACACGCGCGCGGGAGAAACACTGGTTCCGGGAAGCACGCACATCGGTGAGCTGAACGAGCACTTCAGTCTCACCGTCCCCGACGAGGACTATACCACGATCGGCGGTTACGTGTTCGGAGTGCTGGGCCGGCTGCCCGTCGTCGGCGATCGCGTGATCGCCGGTGGCGGAATCTTCACGGTGCGCGAGATGACCGGCCGGAGGATCGAGTCTCTGTCAGTCGATCTGCATTCCCTCGGCGACCGCCGCGCGTCTGACCGCGAGCCGCAATCGACGCACACAGAAGCGTAGCGGCGATCATACTCGACGGGTCGGCGCGATCGAGGCCCGCGATGTCGAGCGCGGTCCCATGATCCGGCGACGTTCGCGGAAATGGAAGTCCCAGCGTGACATTAACGGCGTTGCCGAACGACGCGACCTTTATCGCCGTCATGCCAACATCGTGGTAGGGCGCAATCACCGCATCGAACTCGCCGCGCATCGCGCGCACGAACACCGTGTCGGCCGGGAACGGCCCGTCGATTCCCGCGGCGCGTGCTGCCGGCGCGAGAATTTTCGAATCTTCGCTCCCGAATCTGCCGCCATCGCCCGCATGCGGATTCAGCGCGCAGAGCGCGATCCGCGGCTCCGCGATTCCGAACCAGCTGCGCAGACCCTCGCGCGTCAATCGGGCCGCTACAGTTATCGATTCCGCGGTCAGCTTCTCGACCACGTCGCGGAGCGGAATATGAGTCGTCGCCAACACCACGCGGAGCTTGTCCGACGCGAGCATCATCGCGACGCGCGCGCCCGTGAGGTGCCCCAACATTTCGGTGTGTCCGGGATAGTCGTAGCCGCCGGCGTGCAGCGCGGCCTTGTCGATCGGAGCGGTCACGATTCCATCGACATCGCCCGCCATCGCCATCTGAACGGCCCGCTCGATGGCAAGGCCACTCAGTTTTCCGGCCAGCGAAGCACCACCCTCGGGACGCCAGCGTCCCACCGATTCGCCGACCTCGACGCCGGATTCCTCCGGACCGATGACCACAATGTCACAGCGCTCGCCGACCCGTGAGTCAGCGAGCGCTTTGGCGACTATCTCCGGGCCAATCCCGCGGGGGTCCCCGACGGTCATGGCAAGACGCGCTTTCACTCTCTACATCCTGAGCGACACATAGGTCTGCTTCCTCATGCCGTCGAGCAGTTGCCTGATCGAGCGCTCGTCGGAGAGCTGGGCGCGGATCTGATCGCGGATCTCGCTCTCCTTGTATTCACCTGCGTCGTTCGCGGTGACCACCTGGAGAACGGCGTACTTGGGTTGGCCACGCGGATTCGCCAGCTGGAATGGGCTGGTGATGGTACCCGCCTTGGCACCAGCGAGGGCAGCAATATAGGAGGGCGGCAATGAATCACGAGGGAACGGCTGCAGCATCCCCTTCTCTTCCGTCGCATCGTGGTGCTTCGCGACGAGGGTATCGAACGAAACGCCACGACGCCATTGCGCCGCCACGGTGTCCGCTTCGACCTTGGCGGCGGCGACGTCCGAGGAGTCGATCACCGGCGCGATGAGAATGTGCCTCGCTTTCACTTCTGCCGACTGCACTCGATCGACTTTGATAATGTGATAGCCGAACGCCGTCTCGATTACCGGACTCACCTCTCCCGGGCGCAGCGCGAACATCATCGCTTCGAACTCCGGAACGAGACCGCCGCCGCGACGATTCCAGCCAAGATCGCCGCCGAGCTGTTTGGTGCCCGGGTCCATCGATTCGCGCTTGGCGATCTGTTCGAAGTCGCCACCCTTCCTGATTTCTACCAGCACCGAGTCGATGTGCGCTTTCGCCTTTGCCTTCTCCGCCGGCGAAGCGTGTGGCGCGACGATGATCTGTCTGAAGGTCACGGTTGCGGGGCGCTTCTGCAGATCGGAGCGGCTACGCTCGAACGCCGCCGTCACTTCTTCATCGGTGACGTTGACCGGCTTGGCCTGCTTCCGTAGCTCGGCGAACGCTTTCTGCTGGAGATTCTGGCGCCTGTACTGCTCGATGAGTGACTTGCGATACTCCTCAGGCGACCCGAGTCCTGCCTTCTTGAGCTCGCCGCGGTACTCGTCGTCCGAGTTGAACTGGGACCGAACCTGTTTGATCTGACGGTCAGCCCCCGCGGTGATGTCGGCGTCCGTCACCTCGAGTTTCATTTCCTTTGCTTTCTGAACGAGAATCTCCTCGTCCACCAGCTCACCAAGCACCGTGCGTGCAAGAGCGGACTGACCTGCGGAATCAGTGGGGAGCTGCAAGCCCTGCGCACGACGCTGATTGATGGACGTGAGCACGTCGCTCCAGAGAACCGGCTGGTCACCGACGATCGCCACGACGCGGTCGATGGGTAGGGCCGGCGGCACCGCCCGCGCGGCCGTGACAGGTGTCTGCCCTCCGAGCGCTACCGGCGCGAACACCGCGGCAACGATGAATTGCTTGATCATCGCTGCTCGTACCCCGCGATTGAATCGTGGTTCGATCACTTCTTGCCGCCGGGCGGAGTCGATGACGCAGTCGGTGGCGCCGAGGGCGGTATCGAAGGATTCAACGGAACCGCCGTCGGCGGTTGCTGAGCGGTATGCGCCGAGTCAGCCGAGCTGCGGATCTTGGCTGCCTCCTGCACCGCACGGTCAAATCCTGCGTCATTGAACGAGTACTTGAATTTCTCTCGCAGGATATTGGAAAGCGGAGTCGGAACTGCCACGAACGGTGCCTGCTCCTGCACCATGCGCGCGAAATAGCCGTCGATCCGTTTGGCAGCGAGTTTCTCGCGGTCGCCCTCGCTCTTGGCGCTGTCCGCCAGGGACGCCGGCATGACGCCGAGCTGCGCCCACGCCGAACGAACGGCGTTGGTGAAGCTGGCGTGGAGCTGGGCTATCTCCGCAGGATCGATTTGTACCTTGGCGCTGTCGGCCTGCTTCAGCACCAGCTCGTTCTTGACGAAGTTGCGAACCAGCTGCACGAGGAGCGAATCGGGTGACTGTTTGATCTGATCGAGCACCCTCGCTTGTGGCGGTAATGTCTCCAGCCAGCCGACCAGACGTGACGTCGTGAATTTTCCGGCGGTCGAAGTGGCCAACTCGGTCTTGTCGCGCCGGTATGCGTCGGGATCATTGCCCAGCGCTCTCACGATGGTGGGCGCATCCTTCTTCACTTCGATCTTGCCGTTCTGTTCGAGCTTGGCGAGGTAGGTGCTCTCCGCTACGGCGACACTTCGTCCCTTCGACGCGAGCAGTAGCTGGCTCTTGACCTGTTCGTAAGTCGGACGGTGAATGATATGGAAGCCGTATTGCGTCTGAATCACCGGGGAAATCTCACCCGGCTTGAGTGCGACGAGCGCTTTCTCGAATTCGGGAACCATCGAGCCCTTGGGAAAGATCCCGAGCGACCCTCCCTGACGCGCCGATTGCTGGTCCTGGCTGTTCTTGGAGGCGGTGGCCGCGAAGTTGGCCGCCGTCAGCTTCGCGCGAATCGCGTCCGCTTTCTTCTTGACATCCGCTTTTTGCGCGTCGTTCATCCCCTGGGTGAGCAGCAGGATGTGGTCGGCTGCGAGAATCTGGCCGCTTTCCCACTGGCGCTGAGCGGCGGCGGTGTCTTCGACACCCCAGCCCTTCGAGACGACATCATACCATTTCTTCGCCTTCAGATTGGCGATCGCCGGCCACATCGCTTCGTCGATCAGCTTGGGATCGTTGAGCGAATCCCCGTGCACCGCGGCAACGCCGAGCAACTGGTAATCGACCCAGACATTCGCAATCGATTTGGCGATGTCCTTGCGGATCGGCGCGCGCGATTTGCCGAGCAGGTTCGCGAGCTTGGCGACCGCGAGTTCGGCGCTTCCGGCGCGGGCGACCCAGTCGGTGTGCGCGTTGAGAGCGTCTTTCAACCCCGAGCAGGCCGAGAGTGCAAAAGCCGCTACCGCGGCGAGAGCGATATTGCGTTTCATGTTTACGTCGTACGGGTTAGCTGTCAGGTGGGACGCAGTGTAGTCAGGGCACGCACAAGTCCATCGAGCATCTCAGCTCCTCCAAGTCGGGTGAGCTTGAGCGAAAGCGGATGCGCACGTCGCACTTCCGCCTGGAACTGTACCTCGTGGAACGCCGCCGAAATCCCCTTCATACGGGGCACCGCGTGCTCGCGAAAGGTAATACGGGCCTCGTTTCCGCGCACCAGCACGGACTCGACATCGGAAGCGCCGCCGAGGATTCGAAGCAGAGCGGCGGCAAAGAAGCTTCGCGCTGGTTCCGGCAGGACTCCGAATCGGTCGCGCACCTCCTCTCTGAGTGCCTCGATCTCGGCGACATCGGTCATGTGCGTGAGTCGCCTGTAGATGTCGAGCTTGGCGTCCTGTGAGGTGATGTATTCGTCCGGAAGGTAGGACGGCACGTCGAGCGAGATCTCGGATGGCTGGAGCCTGGGCGCGTCGTCTCCGCGCATGAGGCGTTTGACGGTCTCGTCGAGCATGCGCAGATACATGTCGAACCCGACCGCGTGAACGAAGCCCGACTGCTCGGGACCGAGAAGATTGCCGGCGCCCCGCAGCTCGAGGTCCTTGAGAGCGATCTGATAACCGGCACCCAGCTGCGTGTGGTGTTCCAGAATGGTGAGGCGCCGGTTCGCATCTTCGTCGATCGAGTCGGGCACCAGCAGATAGCAGCTCGCCCGCCGGTGTGAGCGGCCGACGCGGCCGCGGAGCTGATAGAGCTGCGCCAGACCGAAAGTGTCGGCACGGTTCACGAACATCGTGTTGGCGTTGGGGACGTCGAGCCCTGACTCCACGATCATGGTCGAGACGAGGACGTCGATCTCCCCGTCGACGAATCTGCGCATGACCTCCTCGAGCTCACGCTCGCGCATCTGCCCGTGTCCCACCCCAATGCGGGCGCGCGGCACGACGTGGCGGATATGCTCCGCCATCCCGTCGATCGTCTCGATTCGGTTGTGGACGAAGAAAACCTGCCCTCCACGATCGAGCTCGCGAGAGATGCCTTCGTCGATGAGACCGTCGTCCCAGGGCTCGACGTACGTGAGCACGGGCGAGCGATCGCGCGGAGGGGTTTGCATCAAAGTCATATCGCGCAGACCGGCCAGGGAGAGGTGGAGCGTCCGCGGAATCGGCGTGGCCGTCAATGTGAGTACATCAGTGTCGAGTCTGAGCTTCTTGAGGCGTTCCTTGTGTTTGACACCGAACCGATGCTCCTCGTCAACGACGATCAGTCCGAGCTCCGAGAAGGCGACGTCCGGGCTCAGAAGGCGATGCGTGCCGATCACTACGTCGACTTTCCCCGCTTTGAGACCGGCGAGCACGGCGGCCTGCTCTTTCGGCGTCTGAAATCGACTGAGTGTCTCGACATTGACGGGAAAATCAGCTAGCCGCTCGCCGAACGTTCGCGCGTGCTGGTCCGCAAGGATCGTTGTCGGCACCAACACAACTACCTGCCTGCCGGACTGCACCGCCTTGAACGCGGCGCGGACCGCAATCTCCGTCTTGCCGTAGCCCACGTCTCCGACGAGAAGGCGATCCATCGGTCGAGGACGCTCCATATCGCCCTTCACATCGGTGGTGGCGGTGCGCTGATCGGGAGTATCCTCGAATAGAAAGGACGACTCGAGCTGACGCTGCCAAACGGTGTCCGGCAAGTGCGGCGCTCTCGTAGCGACTTTGCGACGTGCGTAGAGATCGAGGAGCTCGACCGTCATCTCCTGAATCGCGGCGCGAGTCTTGTCCCGCTGGGATGCCCATCGCTTTCCGCCGAGCGCGTGCAATCTGGGTGGCGGCGCGTCGGAGGTAATGTCGGCGGCGGAGCGGTATCGCTCGATCTGGTCGATGCGATAGAGGGGGACGTTGAGGCGATCGCCACCCTCGTATTCGATCACCGCGACTTCGACGGTGCTCTCGCGCACGAACATCTTCTCCATGCCGCGGTAGATCCCTACCCCGTGCTCGAGGTGCACGACGTAGTCTCCGGGTTTGAGCGCGGTCAGGCTCTCGAGAGCGGCGCCTGTCGCGTAGCGCCGCGCTCGGCGAAAGCGTCGCTCGCGGCGAAAAATCTCGTGGTCGGTGAGGACCCGGTATCCGGCGAAGGTATTGCCGCGCGGCGGAATGACGAATCCGCCGTCGAGAACCCCGATCGCGAGGGTGGCCGGCGAGATACGGTCGTCATTCAGAAGCTCGTCGAGACGCTCGGCCTGGCCGGCGTTGTCGCAGAGGATCGTGGTTGGAATTCCGTCGGCGACAATCTGCTTCAAGCGCTTCATGTCGCGCTGAATCTCTTCGGGCTCTCTGAACGGGAAGACTATCCGCGCATCGTCCCCCGAGAGATCGATCGTTCCGAATGCGCTGAGCGCACCAAGCGTGGTGTCAGGAGACTCGAACAGCTCGTCGCGGCTGGGAGTGTCTTCTCCCCGTCGCCGAGCGAGGTCGATGTGGTGCTGTGCTTCCGACCAGGTTCGCTCCATTTCCGGCTTGACGTGAGTTCCACGCGGGACCACGAACAGAGTGTCAGGTGGAAAAAGTGCGCGAATGGACGAGCGTTCCGGCTCCGCATCTCCGACGCTGATTTGGCCGTCTACCGGGAGAACGAGCGCGACCTCGGCGTCGCGGGTAGACCTTTGGGTGAGGAGATCGAAATGGCGCAGCTCGGTGATGTCGTCACCCCAGAACTCGAGGCGCACCGGCTCGGCCATCCCGAAGCTGTAGACATCGAAGATCCCACCGCGCACGCTGAACTGGGCGACATCCTCTACCATGAGGACGCGCTCAAAGCCGATGGCTTCGAGATGCGCGGCCAGCTCTTCGGGCCGTCGAGTATCGCCCTTTCGCAGCTCCAGTCTCGCGGAAGCCAGCGCTCGCGGGAGCTGGGTCCGTTCGAGCAGGGCCCGACTGGTGGTGACGACGATTCGAAGATCGCCCCGGCCGATTCTCTCGAGCGTCTCGACTCTTTCGCCTGCGACTTCCGCATGCGCCTCCGCTTCGCCAAAGCTCTCGCGCGGGGGGTAGAAGGCGACGCCATCCGGCTCCACGAGCGTGCTCAGATCGGCGAGCCAACGCTCGGCTCCGGCGACGTCGTCGTTCAACACCACGAAGAAGCGATGCGTAAGATTCTTGGAGAGGGTCGCGACGACAACCGCGTCGCTGGATCCGTGGAGGCCGGCTACACCACGGCGCGAGGTGGGCCCGGGAAGGTCGCTCAGCAGCTCCTGGTATTCACCCAGAGATTCGAGGATCGAGAGCAGTTGTGGGAGCGGCATGGCGCAAGGTAAATGCGACTCCGAGCTACAGGTAGCCGCTGGCGCCGGTAAATCCCCCGAGAGTTAAGGGGAAGGAGCGATTCCCGGGCAGACTCTGGCATTGACTCTGCCGATGCATGTTGGCAAATTGTATACAAACCTGGGAGGTCGACATGCGGACGGTGAAATTTGCGGCGGCGGTGGGTGCTTCGGCCTTCCTTCTTTGCGTCCTCGCTTCAGCATCACAAGCGCAGGGACGAGCGAAGCAGCGAGCGCCGATCATCCGGATCTATAATTCGAATGGCTCCCTTGCGCTCGAAACCACGAGCTACGTGACGCCTGTCATCGAAGTCGCCGAGAACGCGTATGTGTTCGCGGTCTCGATGGATCTCGACGGTCAGATACAGGTACTGCACCCTGATTTCCCGGGCATCTCAGTCCGGATGCTCGCTCACAAGGAGATCAGACTTCCCAACTTCTTCGCCGGCTTTGCGCAGCAGAGAGGCGGTGGGTACTACTCCGCGTCGTCTTACGCCGACTACAGTAGCTACGACGACGGATACATGGACTCGCGCGGCACGGTGATAGCGCTGGCTTCGCGGGCTCCGTTCAACCTCGAGCGCATTGAGAGCGGCGGCGACTGGAACATGTCGGCGATCAGGCAGCTGATCGAGAACCGGACCCCGCAGATGGCCGCGCAGTCGCTGGCGAACTATCTGGGCGCCAAGGGCGAGCCAATCGGGCGCGATTTCCTGCGCTTCGCGGGCGGACGCAACTACAACAGCTACTACGCGTACAGTCCTTACTCTTCCTGCGATCTTTACGGCTTCGCTTACGCACCGACCCTGGCGCGGCGCTTCTTTGAAGCAAGCCAGTCGATCGCGTTTCTTCGCCAGCGTGGACAGTCGGCGAGACTTGCCTACGACTTTTGCGGTTT
>JBGQIT010000001.1:0-29792 GCA_041498575.1 Gemmatimonadaceae bacterium | reverse complement strand
CCGAGCTTTTAAAGTTACTAGATCGTCGGCGCTGGAGATGAATTGGACGGTTTTTATGTTGAGCTCGGCCGCCAGCAGCGGGCTCAACTCCTCCAACACCACCGCGGCTCCCTTCGACGCGGTCCCGCGGGCAGGTACCACGCAAACCAGTCTTGTGAGGGGCTGACGCACCTTGACACCGGCCTCCTCGCGGGCAGCGCGGCCCAGCGTGGCGAGCGTTCGAATGTGCCCCATCGCACGCTCCAGATCGACGTCGATCGCCCCTGGAACCCCGCGCGTGAAAGGCGCCAGGTGCACTGAGCCTCCGGTCAACTCGCGATGCACCCAGTCAGTGATGAAAGGGGCGAACGGAGCGAGCAACCGGCAGGTGACCGCAATGATTTCGTGGAGCGTTGCGAAGGCGGCCCGATTGTCCTCTCCGTCGACGTCGTAGAAGCGATGGCGGCTTTGGCGCACGTACCACTTCGATACGTCCTCGTCGAAGAAAGCCATCACCGCCTTCGCGGCGTTGGTGGCCTCGTAGCGCCCCAGCAGCTCGTCCGCTTCGCGCTCGACGGTAGCTAGGCGCGACAGAATCCAGCGATCCAGGGGCGGGCGATTCTTGGGCGCCGGATCCTTGTCGGATGGCGACCAACCGAAGTTGGCGTACTCGGCGAAAATGCCGGTGTAGACGTTCTTGAACGTGAGCAGGAAGCGACCCGCCGTGTCGCGAATCCCCGCCTCGTCGAAACGGCGCGGGGTCCAGAGCTGGCTCGACGTCGTTAGAAAGAGTCGAACCGCGTCAGCACCGTAGTGCGGAATCACGGACGCGGGATCGATGATGTTCCCGAGCCGCTTCGACATCTTTTGCCCTTCGGCGTCCAGCACCAGGTCGTTCACGACGACCGCGCGGTAAGGCGCCGTATCGTCGGTAGCGAGCACGGTGGCGACCGTCTCAGCAGCACCCGAAAGCTTCCCCACCGGCGAATTGACCTCGTGAGCCAGAACGTTGTTGGGCAGCGCATCACCGAGGCCGGTCGCGATCGCGAGCAGCGAGTAAAACCATCCCCGCGTCTGGTCGATTCCCTCGGCGATGAAATCCGCCGGGTAGTATCGCTCGAATTTGTCGCGGTTCTCGAATGGGAAGTGCCACTGGGCGAAGGGCATCGATCCGGAATCGAACCAGGCATCGATCACCTCGGGTGTCCGCCTCATCGTGCCGCCGCACTTGCACGCCCAGGTGTAGCTGTCGATGAACGGCTTGTGCGGGTCGAAGTTGTCGCCGAGCGCGAGACCCGACCTGTCCGACAGCTCGGCATATCCGCCGATGGCTTCCGCGTGCGAATCATCCCGCTCACATACCCAGATGGGGAGCGGAGTTCCCCAGTACCGGTCGCGTGAGACAGCCCAGTCGATGTTGTTGGTCAGCCACTCCCCGAAGCGACCCGATCCGGTTTCGGCAGGATGCCAGTCGACGCGTGAGTTACGCACCAGCATTGCATCCCTGAACTCGGTCGTGCGGATGAACCACGAAGTGCGGGCGTAATAAAGCAGCGGCGTCTCGCAGCGCCAGCAATGCGGGTACGCATGCTCGTGCAGCGTCGATTTCCAGAGCACCCCGCGGCGCTTCAATTCTTCGAGAATAACGGCATCCGCATCCTTCACGAACATCCCGCCTACCAGGGGCATTTCCTCCGGGAATTCGCCGCGGAGATTCACGGGCTGGAGGAACGCCAATCCATTGCGCTGGCCCGCCGCGTAGTCGTCCGCGCCGAACGCAGGAGCCATGTGCACGACTCCGGTTCCCTCTTCGGCGGAGACGAAAGACTCGCCGATGATTATTTCGTGCTTGCCCTCTTTGTACTCGACCCAGTGGAGCGGTCGCGTGTAAACCCTGCCGACGAGATCGCTGCCACGAAATGAGCCCACCGTCTCCCAGCGACCAGCGAAATCATCACCCAGAACGGCGGGCGTGCGGGCGAGCGCCAGGATAATGGTCTCGTCGGTTTCCGATTTTCTTTTCCGCAGCTCGACGTACTCGAGCGCCGGATTCACAGCCAGCGCGACGTTCGAGACCAGTGTCCAAGGAGTCGTGGTCCATAGAAGGATGCGACGGCGTGGCTTCGTACCCTTGCCCTCGACCAGGTCGAGTGCCACATAGGCGCTGGGATCCTTCACATCCTTGTAGCCCTGCGCTACCTCGTGGCTCGAGAGCGTCGTACCGCAGCGCGCGCAGTACGGTAGAACCTTGTGCCCGCGGTAGAGGCGTCCACCGCGGAACATCGTGGCGAGCGCCCACCAGACGCTTTCGATGTAATTGTTGGAGTAGGTGACGTATGGATCGCTATAGTCGAGCCAGTAGCCGATCCGCTCGCTCAGCTCCTCCCAATCGGTTCGGTAACGCCACACGCTCTCGCGGCACATCTCGTTGAACCGCGCGACGCCGATCTGCTCGATCTGCTGCTTCGCCGTCCGAATGCCGAAGTCCTTCTCGATCCTTTTCTCGACTTCGATCTCGACTGGCAAGCCGTGCGTATCCCAGCCGGCTTTGCGCGCGACGTGATTGCCGCTCATCGCGCGATAGCGACAGAAGAGATCCTTCACCGTCCGCGAGAACACGTGGTGAATTCCTGGCTTGCCGTTGGCGGTGGGCGGACCTTCGAAGAAGACGAACTCGGGCTTCCCCTCCGCCTGGGCGAGCGTTTGCTGGAAAAGACTCTCCTCCTTCCAGCGGGAAAGCATTTCCTTCTCGAGTTCGTCGGGCGAGCGATCGGTCGGCAGCAAGCGGAAGCGTCTGCCCTTCTCGTCTCCCCCCGCCGCGGCCGGCACGGGGCGGACTGCCGTCATTCTCGGTTCGACGCCGAGGAGTTGGAGCCCGCGCCCCGAAGGGTGCTCGCCACGACTTGTGAATCGGACGCCTCGACCTCCGAGAGCTGGCGCGCGATCAGAGTCCGCATCTGCGCCAGATACGTGCGCCGGGAGCGATCGAGGTTGTCCAGCTCTTCCTCCATTCGCCGCACATCGGATTTGGCCGCCTCGATGATCCGCTCGCCTTCCGCCTGCGCCTCGCGCAGAATGAGCTGTGCCTCGCGCTCGGCCTGCTCCCGAACCTCGCCGCGAAGCTGCTGAGCGGCAATGAGGGCATCGTTCAACGCCTTGTCGCGTTCGCGGAATGCGCGGAGCTGCTCATGAAAGCTTCTGGCCTTCGAGTCGAGGTCCTGATTGATCCGCGTGAGTCGTTCCATCTCCTCGGCGACCTGATCCCTGAACTGATCGACGCGCGCGGGATTGTAGCCGCGAAACGCGCGGCCGAAGTCGTAGCGCCGCACGTCCAATGGCGTAAGATGAAATGATTCGTCGATCATTTAGCCCTCGCTCCGAAGAGGGTGGTCCCAAGCCGCACCAGCGTCGCGCCTTCTTCTACAGCGATCTCGTAATCGTTCGACATTCCCATCGACAGCTCCTCGGCCGGGTGCCCGGCCGCGACCAGATCTGCGCGCGCCTCGCGCGCTTCCGCGAAAGTGCGATGGAGCTGCGACTCCGTTGCGCTAAAACTAGCCATTGTCATCACGCCCCGAACCCGGATCCCCGAAAGCGAAACGAGTCGCTCGGCTTCCGGCAGCATTTCGGAGATGGTGTATCCGCCCTTTGAGGCCTCTCCCGTAAGATTCAACTCGAGCAACACGTCCACCGCCCGGCCCCGCGCAATCCCGAACTCGCATACCGCATCGGCGAGACGAGGGCTGTCGAGCGAATGCAGCAACACGAACTGCTCGAGCGCCTTCACCTTGTTCCGCTGGAGATGTCCGATGAGATGCCAGCGCACCGGCACATCGACCGCGGCCATCTTCTTCAAAGCTTCCTGAACCTTGTTCTCGCCGACGTCGTGCAGGCCGGCCTCATACGCCGAACGTGCGGCCTCGGGCCCGTGCGTCTTGGTGACCGCTACGATCGTGACCTGCTGTCCGTGCCCGCCCCGCGCTCGCGCTGCCTCGATTCTGGCCCGCACATCGGAGACTCGCTCGGCCAGGCCTGGAAAAGCCATAACTGTCAAATTTAGCCGCGAAGCGCTCGCCATTCAATTCATTCGGGCAGATTGCACCGCGTTCCAATGCCAAGCAGAGCGGCGCCGAACTCGTGAGAGAAAGAGTCGACTACGGTTCGCCGAACCCGAGGCTGCGTCCGATCCGGTCGAGAAGTTTTTCGTCGGGACCCTTGACGTGAATGGTCACAGCGCTCGCATAGGCGGTTCCGGTAACGCGTACGACTCTGTCGCGACTCGCCGCCGCCGGATTCGCGCGCCCATCATACTTGAGAACGAAAGAGCCAAGCAGCGAATCCCCATCGCACTCGACCGTTATGTCGGGCGAGATCGTGATCTCGATGTTGCCGAAGACTGCCACGGCCTCGATCACGGACAGGCCCCACCCAATCTCTGCCGCGCGCAGATCGAGCTCGACGTTACCCATCACCGCGAGTGCGCGGAATCGCCTTGGCAATTGCCAGCGTCCTTCCCGCTCGGTACTGCTGAGAAACGAGACGACGCCCGAGGTCGCTCGGTCATCGGGGATTATCTGCCGACCCTGCTCTCCGTAACTCGGTGGCGTCTCCGGCCTCTGATCCTGCTGGTCGGCGTAACCGCGCGGTCGCGGCTCCCCCGGATTGGTCAGGCGATAGTCTTCTGCTTTGAAATCTGCCATCCGGATTCACGCAAGAGTGGGGTTCCGAACACTACGGCAGCGAGCGCCAAATAGTTTGGCCCTAGCTCCCGAAGATGCGTCCGAAAAACCGGACGATGTTCTGCATGTTGCGACTTACGTCGTTGAACATTACCGTGACGAAGAGCAGGCCGATGATGAGCAGCCCGCCCTTCAAGATACGCTCGCGGGTCTGCGTGCTGAAAGCGCTTCCCTTGATCGTCTCCGCCACGTTGAGAAGAATCTGCCCACCATCGAGGATCGGGATCGGGAGCAGATTGAACACGGCGACATTGATGCTGATGAGCGCCACCAGCAGCAACAGCGTCTCTATTCCGCCGCGGGCCGCCTGAACCGACACCTGCGCGATGGCGATCGGTCCGCCGAGGTCGGAAAGGCCGACACCGTGGGCAAGTGCGCCCAGCGCGGCGAATATCCTGCTGCCGTTATCAATTGTCAGTCCCCATGCCGCGCCAAACGCCCGTTGCACTGAAATCGGGGTGAATCCTTCGCTCGCCATCATGCCGATTCTGCCGACGGACCGCTTTACTCCGGTGCGGGGATCCGCGACGACTTCCGCTGCCGGCGTCACCCGCAGCTCCAGCGTCTGCCCGTGCCGGACGATTCCCAGCTCCAGTGGCCGGCCCGCCGACGCGCCAATGCTGTCGAGGAGCGTTTCCCAGCTCGTGAGCGGTCGGCCATTCAGCATTGCTATGCTGTCGCCCACCTGAATGCCGGCAAGTGCCGCCGGCTTGCCAGGAACTACGGCTGAAGCCACGGGAATCGGCGTCGGAATTCCGGAGTGAAGCAGCAGGCCGACATAGATGCCATAAGCGAGGAGCGCGTTCATCGTCACTCCGGCGAGCATGATGAAAAGGCGAGCGACGAGCGGTTTCGATTCGAACCACCGGGATTCCGGAATGGGCTTGGGGCCGAATGGAATCATGGCATTCGGATCGAATCCGTCATCGGGATTCGCGGCTCGCGTCGCCGAGTTCTCGCTTCCACCCTCGAGAAATGCAGTCGCTTCGTCCTCGCGCGAGGCCATCCGCACGTATCCTCCGAGGGGTAGCGCGGCGAGGACGTACTCCGTCTCACCGATTCGCTTCTTCAGCAGTGCCGGCCCGAACCCAATCGAGAAGCGCGGCGCGTACACGCCGGTCAGCTTGGCCGCGATGAAATGCCCGAGCTCGTGCACGAACACCACGAGTCCGAAAACAATGATCGGCGCGAGCCAGCTCAGCACTTGAACATCACCTGCACGTGACGGCGCGCTGCGGCGTCCGCCGCCAGCAGCTGCTCTCGCGTTCCGGCGGGCATTTCGCTCAGCTCGTCGAGGGCTGATGAGATTGCGCGCGGAATGTCCGGAAAGCGGATCCGTCCAGCGAGGAACGCGGCGACAGCGCATTCGTTGGCTCCGTTGAACACGGCGGGCGCGGCTCCGCCAGCCTCTCCGGCCGAAATGCCCAACCCCAGCGCCGGAAACCGTTCATGATCGACGGGCTCGAACGTCATCGGAGAAAGTCTAACTGGATCGAACGCCGGAATACCGTCATCGGCAACGCGTTCCGGATGGGTCAGGGCGTAGAGCACCGGCAGCTCCATCGTCGGAACGCTCATCTGAGCGACGACGCTGCCGTCGATGAACTCGACGAAGGAGTGAACCACGCTCTGCGGATGTACCACGACTTCTATGCGATCGTACGGAAGACCAAACAGAAAATGTGCTTCGATGACTTCGAGCGCCTTGTTGGCGAGCGTCGCGCTGTCGATCGTGATCTTGCGGCCCATCTGCCAGGTCGGGTGTCTCAGCGCATCATCCACGGTCGCCGACGCGAGTCGCTCCGCGCTCCAGCCGCGAAATGGTCCGCCTGACGCGGTGAGCACGACGCGGCGGACCGCCGACGTCGGGTGGCCGGTGATGCACTGAAGGATGGCGCTGTGCTCGCTGTCCACGGGAATGACCTCGCCCGAGCCCGCCGCACACGCTTGCCGAACCAGGTCTCCGGCAATGACCAGCGTCTCCTTATTGGCGAGCGCAACACGCTTTCCCGCTTCGAGCGCGGCCAGCGTGGCGTCCAGTCCCGCGGCACCGACGATCGCGTTCAGCACGATGTCGACATCATCGCGGGTGGCTGCGGCGATCAGCGCATCTGTTCCGCTCTTCCACGCATCGTCCGCATCGTGCTGGGATTCGACCATCCCGACAAACGCCGGTGAGAACTTGAGCGCCTGCTCCCTCAGGAGAGCGCCGTTGCTGTTCGCAGTGAGAGCCGTGACGCGGAATCGATCACGCTGTCTGTCCAACACTCGTAAGGCCGTCGTGCCGATCGAGCCGGTGGAGCCGAGTACCGCCACACCTTTCTGCCGGGTGGCGGAGCCGGGAGTCATAGTGGGACGGGCAGCAGCAAGCGACCCAGCAGGAGAAGCGCGATCGGCATTACGAACAACAGGCTGTCGAACCGATCGAGTATTCCACCATGTCCGGGAAGGATCCGCGAGCTGTCCTTCACGCCGGCTTCTCGCTTGAGCAGCGACTCAGCCAGGTCTCCCGTCTGCGCCGCAACGCTAACAACAATCGCGAAGAGCACCGCGCCCTGGATCGTCAGTCCCAGCTGGGCATATGGCATCAGTACGAATCTCACGTAAAGCAGACATATGACTATAGCGAGGCCGAGTCCACCCACCGCTCCCTCCACCGTCTTTCCCGGACTCACCGAGGGAATCAGCTTCTTCTTGCCGAATGTGCGACCGAATGTGTAGGCGCCGACATCGGTAGCCCAGGTGAGCAGCACCGGCAGAAAAACCAGAGCGGTTCCAGCAGCCGCGCCGACGGCGTAGTCATGGTAGCGAAGCGCGTAAATGTATGAGAAGAGTCCGGCATACATTGTTCCGAACACCGTGATCGCGACTGACGATAAAGGCTTGCCCGTTGGTCCACGGAGCCAGATCGTGCTCGCGAACAACAGCAGAATCATCGCGACGATAGCCGTGAGCGAGAGCGTGTATATGCCGAGCCGTTGCGCGTGAACCGCGAGCGGCAGGAGGGCCGCGAGCGCGATTCCCGCGGGCTCCAGCGGTAACGCGCCTGTTTCACGAGCCATGCGGAACAACTCCCAGGCCGCGAGCGCGGCGAGCACAGAGAGAACAATCGCCAGCGCCCAGTCGCCGAAGTAGACGATCACGATGCTCGCGGGCGCGGCAATTATCGCGAAGATGATGCGCCGTGTCAGCTCGGACACGGGCTAGACTTCCATGATTTCTGCTTCTTTCGCCTTCAACAACTCATCGATCTTGCCGATATAGTCGTCGTGGAGCTTCTGAAGCTCTTTCTCTGCTCTCTTCTGCTCGTCTTCCGAGGTTTTCTCGAGCTTCTTCAGCTGATCGCGCGCGGCGGTTCTCGCGTGGCGGATGCCGATTCGCGCCTCCTCGGCCAGCTTATGAACGACCTTGACCAGCTCTTTTCTGCGCTGCTCGTTGAGCGAAGGCAGCGGAACCCGGATGACGCCCGACTGCGTCTGAGGATTGAGGCCGAGATCCGATTCACGCAGAGCCTTTTCGATTGCCGTGACCAGACCCTTGTCCCAGGGAGTCACGGTGAGGAGCCGCGGTTCTGGAGCCGACACGCCCGCCACCTGATTCAAGGGCATCTGCTGCCCGTACGCTTCTACGCGCACCGTGTCGAGCAGGCTCGCTGTCGCTTTTCCGGTTCGAATCGAAGCCAGCTCCCGCTTCGACGCTTCGAACGATTTCTCCATCGCGGTCCGGGTGTCCTTCGTGATCTGAGGAATTGTCGTCATTGTACGATCGTTCCGACGCGCTCACCCAGCAGCGCCTTCGCAACCTCTCCGTGACGGTGAATGTTCAGGACGATGATCGGGAGCTTGTTTTCCTTGCAGAGCGTGATGGCCGTCTGGTCCATCACGCCTAGCTCGTTGACCATTACATCGCGGTAGCTGATCGACTCGTATCTCTTGGCTTCCGGATCGCGCTTGGGATCCGCCGTATAGACTCCATCGACGCTCGTCGCCTTGATGATCACATCCGCGTGGATCTGAATCGCGCGGAGCGCCGCGGCAGTGTCGGTGGAGAAGTACGGATTGCCGGTGCCGGCCGCGAAGATCACGACGCGGCCCTTCTCGAAGTGACGCATCGCGCGGCGCCTGATGAACGGCTCGGCGATCGATTCCATCGCGATCGCGGTCATAACGCGCGTTTCCAGCTGCGCTTTCTCGAGCACATCCTGGAGCGCGAGCGCGTTGATGACCGTAGCGAGCATGCCCATGTAGTCGGCGCCGACGCGGTCCATTCCCATTTTCGAGAGCTGCGCGCCGCGAACAATGTTTCCACCGCCGATCACCAGACCGACGCCTGCTCCCATTTTGACGATGTCCGCAACCTCGGTCGCGAGGCGCTCGAGGATCGTGAAATCGAAGCCGCCGCCCTTCTGTCCGGCGAGCGCCTCGCCGGACAGTTTGAGAAGAACCCGTTTGTACTTTAGGTCAGGCAACGAGACCTCTAGTGGCTGGTTAACTGCAAACCGAACGGGAAACTCATAACTGAACGGGTGCGAGACGCCAGAGGCGTAGGTGCCAGTTTTCAGTTCACTACGCCCTGACTTGTCCCTGTGGCGTGCCGACAACTGCTTGTACCGCGAATAGCGCTTCTAAACGTCCGGGCGTCGTGAACTCGAACCTGGCATCTCTGCCACTGACGTCTGCACCCGTTCTGTTGCACTTCAAAACCGTACGGCACCGAACAGCTATTCCTCGCCCATCTGAAACCGGACAAAGCGACGAACCTGGATGTTCTCTCCCAGCTTCGCCGACGCTTCCTTGATCAGATCGCCGATCGTCTTTTTGGGCTCGCGAACCCACGCCTGGTGAACAAGAGCGACGTCCTTGTAGTACGACTCGATCTTTCCGGCGACGATCTTCTCGATCAGGTGATCGGGCTTGCCGCTCTCCTTCACCTGCTCCAGGAAAATGCGGCGCTCCTTTTCGACCTTGTCCTGCGGCACCTGATCCTTGTCGACGGCAACCGGAGCCGCGGCAGCGATGTGCTCGGCGACGTACTTCACCAGCTGCTTGAAGTCGTCGGTGCGCGCGACGAAGTCGGTCTCGCAGTTCACTTCCACCATCACGCCGACCTTGCCGTTGTGGTGGATGTAGCTGCCGATCACGCCTTCGCTCGTCTGCTTGCCAATGCGCTTCTCGGCCTTGGCGATTCCCTTGGTGCGCAGGTACTCGATCGCCTTCTCCATGTCGCCATGGTTCTCCTCGAGCGCCTTCTTCGATTCCATCATACCCGCGCCGGTACGCTGGCGCAGAGTCTGAACGTCTTTTGCAGTGAATTTCTCTTTTGTAGTCATCATCCTGTCTCGTGAAAACGCCGCCGGAATTTTCCGGCGGCGTGAAAGTTAACCTTCCTGCTCTGGCTCGGTGGCTTCCTCTGTTCCGCCACCTTCTTCGCCGCCTGTCTTGAGCCGAGCGGCAATTGCTTCGGGCTTTGCCCGTCGCCTGCGTGGCCGCTTCTTTCTCTTCTTGTCGCCCTCGCCTTCGGGCTCGGCGCCGCGGTCGGAGCTGTAGGTGTACGACTCGGCCTCCTCGACCTCCTCGCGCACCGGCGCCTCGCGCCGCGCCTCGACGATCGCATCGGCGATCGACTTGGCCATCAGCTCCACCGAGCGGATCGCGTCGTCATTGCCCGCGATCGGAACGGTGATGAGATCCGGATCGGCGTTCGTATCGACGAGCGCGATGAGCGGAATCCCCAGCTTGTTGGCCTCGTTCACCGCGATCCGCTCCTTCTTGGAGTCGATCACGAACATGAGACCCGGAAGGCGCGTCAGGTTCTTGATGCCGGAAAGATTCTTCGCAAGCTTGTCGCGCTGACGACCCATCATCAGCTGCTCTTTCTTGGTGTAGTTCTCGAAATCACCACCGGCTTCGCTGCCCGCCTCGAGCTCCTTGAGGCGGCGGACCTGCTTCTTCACCGTCTGGAAGTTCGTCAGCAGTCCACCCAGCCAACGCTCGGTCACGTACATCGCTCCGCAACGTTCTGCCTCGCTCTTCACAATGTTGACCAGCTGGCGCTTGGTGCACACGAAGAGGACATTGTCGCCGCGGAGGATGACCTCCCTCGCGAGCTTCTGCGCCAGCTCCAGCTGACGCAGCGTCTTCTGCAGATCGATGATGTGAATGCCGTTGCGCTCCGCGAAGATGAAACGACGCATCTTCGGGTTCCAACGACGGGTCTGGTGTCCGAAATGGACACCGGCTTCGAGTAGCTGCTCCAGGTTTGGCTGAGCCATTAAGTAGTGATTCCTTCGGGGTTAACGCTTCGAGAACTGGAACTTCTTTCTTGCCTTCGGACGGCCTGGCTTCTTGCGCTCGACTGCTCTTGCATCGCGCGTCAGCAGCGCCAGGTCGCGGAGTTTCCTGCGGTGCGATTCATCCATCCTTACGAGCGCGCGAGCGACGGCGAGACGGAGTGCCCCTGCCTGTCCCGTGAGCCCGCCACCTTCGACCTTCGCCTTCACATCATAGCGGCCGAGCGTATCGGTGATCGTGAATGGCTGCTGGATGGCGGAGACGTGCGCGGGGCGGGGAAAATAATCTCCCAGCGTGCGTCCGTTGACCGACCACTTGCCGGATCCCGGCTTGATGTAGAGACGGCAGACGGCTTCCTTGCGCCGTCCGATCGTGTGCATGGTGTCAGACATTACTTCTCACTCTTCTTGTTGAGGACGAGCACTTTCGGCTGTTGCGCGGCATGCGTGTGCTTCGCATCGGCGAACACGCGGAGCTTGTTGCGGAGCTTCTGGCGTCCGAGCGCAGTCTTCGGGAGCATGCCGTAGACCGCCTTCTCGATCACGCGCTCGGGGTGCTTGGCGAGCATCATCTCGAACGGTGTGAACCGCTCGTGACCCATGTACCCTGTGTGTCTGAAGTACTGCTTCTGCTCAGCCTTCTTGCCCGTGACGCGGACCTTGGCAGCGTTGATGACGATGACGTTGTCGCCCGTATCCATATGGGGCGTGAACATCGGCTTGTGCTTGCCGCGAATGATGTTCGCGACCGCGGTCGCCAGACGGCCGAGGACCTGGCCTTCGGCGTCGACGATATACCACTGGTGCTCGATATCCCGCGGGGTCGCGGAGTATGTCTTCATGTGAAGCGAAACGGTATGTAGGTGCCGGCCCCCTTTGGTCGAGTAGGGTTCCAAGCGGTTAATTGCGACTAAGTGGTTTTGCGACAGCCTTTTAAGCTATCGGCGACGGGAAGTCGTGTCAACCGCGGACGCCCGGAAAAAAGAAAGGGCCGGGAGAGCCCGGCCCCTTCGCTTATTCGCAGATTTTCCCTGCAAATCGCGCTATATCCAGCTTGCTACGCCACCGTGTCGACTGCAAGCTCCGCGGCGGTTCTTCGCGTGGGAATAGAGGCCATCCTTGCAACGGGCGATCGCGCCAACCGCATTGTTATCCTCCGCAGCCCCGGAGCCGACAACGGCCGAGTTGGTGTTGGCCTTGACGCGAGCAGTAGCAGAAGCCTTCGGCGCCTTAGCCTCTTTAGCCTCGCTCTTGACGGCCTTAGCCTCACTCTTATCCGCTTTCGCATCGGCCTTAGCGGCTTTCGCATCACTCTTCGCAGTTTTCTTGTGATGCGAGACGGCCTTTCGACCCACGCCACCATGACCCGAGCACGCACCACGTCCCGACGAAGCTGACGTCGTTCCATCCTTGCAGATCGTGGCGGCGGTTTGGGCGTTGAGAGCCGCGGCCGACAGCAACGTAACCGCGCCCGTTAGCGCGCTGAGCAACAATTTCCGTGTTGAGACCACGGTGCCTCCCTGTTCCTTGGTATGTGACGGGAATGACCTTTTGGGCAATCATTAGCCTACGCGGGAAGGCTTACAATACCATTACAAATCACTCCAGCTCGACCAGGGGATGGCGCCTTTCCCTGCAGCCGTCCACGCTGAGACCGCCACGTTTTTCACAGTTTCTCGCCAGAATTGCAGCTTACCAGCGGCGCGCAACGCTACCAAGCGTCGCGACTGACGGCCGAGTTACCGCCAAAATGGATCCGCAGCTTTCATCTCCTTGCTGACGAAGCTCATTTTCGGATTGAATGCAAAGATCTGGGACTGCGAGGTCGCGACTCCGTCGACGACTAGCTTGTCGAGCGCGCTCATCTGCTCGGGTCCAAGGGCGCGTCCCATCGCCTCATCGTTCGAAGGCGCCTTGTCGAGCGCGGCTAGCGACCGCATCGGAAGAAAGACATAGAAAGTTCCTGCCGGCACTCCGCTCACCGCGCGATAGATGGCCCACGGCTGGTCGATGCCCGCCTTGGTGTAGCCGTCGCGCACTATTCCGGCGGCCTTGATGAAGTCACCCGCGTGTCCAGGCTTCATTGCGTACGTCAGAACCTCGAAGTATCGCATCTTCGACAAGTCGACGTTGGGTTTGTAGCTCACGCTCGGTTCGTACGCAGCGATAACCCCCCGAGTGCTCTCGACGAAGTCGGCTTCGCCGGCGTAAAGGGGACGCTGCTCGGCACTGAGGGCCGCATCCGCGTCCATCCGGGCATTTTCCTTCTCCATGGCGTCGAACGATGCGTAGCCGAAGAGGAACCAGGCCTCGTTGACACCCGACGCGGGGTTCATGCCGATGTAGTTCGTCGCGAACTTTGCCTTCGCGAAGGCGGCGGGCCATTTCGCTTCCCATTGATTGTGCGCGTCGGCTTTCCCGGGCTTGACGAGCTCTCGCGAAATTACCAGCACCGGCGGAGGCGGTTGAGTGCCTGTCATCTGTGCGGTGAGCGGCGCTGCTGAAGCGGCCGCGAACAACCATGCGGTGCGAGCCAGTATCCTCATAGCTTCATCCTCCTTTTTCGTTCGCCGGCCAGGTGGGAAGCGAATGGGTGGGTAGTGCCCATCGCTCGGCCGGAGGACCGCCAAGGTAGGTCGACTCGTTTGGAGCGCAATAGCGAAGTGCTTACGTCACTCCTTGTTCGCTTCTATTCGAGAGCGACGAGCAGAGCGCCCTTCTCCACCGCTGTTCCTGGGGATACCTCAACGCTTCGCACGGTCCCGGGGGCAATGGCGCGCAATTCGTTCTCCATCTTCATCGCCTCCATCACGACCAATCCCTGACCAGCCTCGACCCGATCGCCAACGCTCACGTTGACGCGCACGATCAGACCAGGCATCGGTGCGATAATCGGAGCCGGCCCTGTCGGGCCGGCGGTAGCGGCAGAGAGATCGCGGATGGAGCGCGTTCGCTCGTCGAGCGCCTCGGTTTCGAACCGATAGCCGTCCACCCAGAGCGTGTACTTTCCCCGTCCCTGCCGCTTTTCCGCGACGACACGATAGACGTGCGTGCCGAGCTTCACCATTCGGACCGGACTTCCCTCGATGTCCGAGAGCTCGCCGCGGATCGGCGCGTCGTCTTCGTACCGAACACCCTCCGGCTCGATCGAAACTGTTTTCCGCTGGGCGTTCAGCTCCACGACGTATCTCACGTCGCTGCTCCCTCGGGACGCAGCTCGCAGACAGTTTCGACGTGTGCCGTTTGCGGAAACATGTCGAAAGCGTGCAACGACTCGATTCTGTAGCTCGGAAGTCGAGACAGATCGCGAGCTAGCGTCGCCGGATTGCAGCTCACGTAGATCACTCCGCGCAGGTGGCCCGCTTCCGCCTCGAGCGTCGCGGTTACGCGCGCGTCCACGCCCGCGCGCGGAGGATTGAGTATGACGAGATCGGCGGGTAGCAGTCCCGGAAGCGCGTCCTCCACCCTCGCGCGGATCGCGCGGGACGGATCGGCCAGGCGTGAGGCGGACCATTCCGATGCATCGGCATCGAGCTCGATCGCCGTCGCTCTCACGCCCGGCTCGCTCAGCGAGATCGCGGTGTGTCCAGCACCAGCGTACGCATCGATCACCGTTCGGGGCTCGTACGACCGGGCGCGGTCGAGGACGTACGAGCGAACTATCTCGGCCATCTCGGCGTTCACCTGTGCGAACGACGCGCTTGGGTCGCGATCCTGGCGCTTGTCATATAGAAGGAGGCGCGGCTTGTCGTCGGCCGGCTCCCACCACACTGCTGAGATCGATGGAACCGCGGCCGCGAACTGGTCGCGTGCCGCCCAGCTCTGGCCCCCGATCATCACGAACGTCGGTCCACCGCTCGTGATCCGGACGCTTCCGCGCAGCTCCTTCGCGTCGGGGAAGTAAGCGTCGGCCTCCATGATCTCACGCCACGCGGCGACGACGGCACGATCGGTGATCGGACAATCGGACAGCGGGAAAATGCGCGAGGCATCATCGTAAGAATGAAGGCCCGCGATCCAGCGCGCGCCGCGACGCCGCATCGCGAGAGTGAGCTTCGTGCGATAACGCCACTCCTTCGGACTGCGCTCGATTGGAGGCACGTCGACGATGCGCTTTCCGATGCGCTGGAGTGAATCGCGGATGATCATCTGCTTGGCCGCCAGCTGGGATTCGTACGCCATGTGCTGCAGCTGACAGCCGCCACAATTGTCTCTCGTGTAGTGGGGGCACGGTGGGTCGATGCGAACTGAAGAGGGAGATACGATGTTCCGGAGCGCGCCGCGCGCAAAATGCCCTTTGCCCGAGATCTGCGCCGTCACTACATCGCCGGGCGCCGTCCGGGGGACGAACACAACGAGCCCATTGCTCCTTCCGACGCCATCTCCACCGGCGGCGATCGAGTCGATTGAAACACTGATCACCGCCATCAGCTGCGCAACCCTTCGACGCGCGCGGCCTGCTTCCACGTGTCGAGCGCGAGATCGCTGCCACGTGTTGGAAGAGTCCCGCCACCGGAAGTCGTGGAGACCGCGCGCGCTCCACGGTCGCGCTCGGCCAGCAGGGCGCCGGCGATCGCCGCCACCCGAAGGGATTCATCACTGGGTGGACGCTCGAGAATCGAAGCGAGCCGTCGCTCGAGCCACTGAACGTCGATCGCGCCCCGCTGGAATTCGTCGTCATCCATGACGCGAATGTGGAAATCGCGTGAAGTCTCCACGCCCTGGATGATCAGGTCGACTAGAGCCCGCCGCATTCGCGTGACCGCCTGTTCCCGATCCGCTCCCCAAACAATGAGTTTGGCAAGCATTGGATCGTAGTAGAGGCCGATCTCGCTTCCCGACTCCACTCCGCCATCCCAGCGAACTCCCGGACCGCTCGGCAAGTGGAGGTATTCAATTCGTCCGGTGGATGGAAGAAAGTTGTTCGACGCGTCCTCGCTGGTGATACGACACTCGATCGCCCAGCCTTGCGGCGCGATGTCTTCCTGCCTGAACGGTAGAAGCTCACCCGCGGCGATTCGCAGCTGCCACTGGACGAGGTCGATTCCGGTCACTAGCTCCGTCACTGGATGCTCGACCTGGAGGCGGGTGTTCATCTCCAGGAAGTAGAAATCTCCGCTCTGATCGAGAAGAAACTCGCAGGTGCCCGCATTCACGTAACCCGCCGCCCTGGCCGCGCGCACTGCCGTCTCACCCATCTTTCTTCTCAGCTCCGGAGTAACCGCGACGCTCGGAGCCTCCTCGATCATTTTTTGATGCCGGCGCTGCACCGAGCATTCGCGCTCACCCAGCGAGAGAACATTGCCGTGCGAATCGGCGAGCACCTGAATCTCGACGTGCCTCGGCTGAGTGACGAATTTCTCGAGATACACGGCGTCATCGCCGAACGCGTTCTTCGCTTCCCGTCGCGCCGCTTCGAGCGCGCTCGCCAGCTCTTTCGGCGCTGAGACGACGCGCATCCCCTTTCCCCCTCCGCCCGCCGCGGCCTTGAGCAAGACCGGATAGCCAAATTTCTTGGCGATCTTCTCGGCTTCCTTCGCGCTCGCCAGAGGCTCCGTCGTTCCCGGCACCACGGGAACGCCGTTCGCGACCGCGAGAGTCCTTGCCGCGGTCTTGCTTCCCATCGCCGCGATCGCCTCGGCCGGCGGTCCGATCCAGACGATTCCCGCATCACGGACGGCTCGCGCAAACCATTCGCGCTCGGAGAGGAATCCGTACCCGGGATGAATCGCTTCCGCATTCGTCATCTTCGCGGCTTCGATGATCCTGTCGCCGCGCAGATAGCTGTCGCTCGAAGGTGGGGGCCCGATCAGCACGGCTTCATCGGCTTCCCGGACGTGTGGGGCGCGCACATCCGCTTCGCTGTACACCGCGACGGTTTTTACGCCCAGCTCGTGGCAGGCGCGAATCACCCGCAAAGCAATCTCGCCGCGGTTGGCAATCAGGACTTTGTTGAACACTCGCTGCCTAGAGCGGAATGTTTCCGTGCTTCTTCGGCGGATTCTTGTCGCGCTTCGTCTGCAGCGTTTCGAGCGCGTCGATGAGCGCGGGTCTGGTATCGCGCGGATCGATGATGTCGTCGAGGTAACCTCGACCGGCCGCGATGTAGGGGTGAGCGAACTTTTCCCGATACTCAACGATCTTCGCCTCGGTTGCCGCCGCTTCGTCCGAGCTCTCCGAGATCTCCTTCCTGAATAGAATCTCCACCGCGCCCTTTGGTCCCATCACTGCGATCTCCGCCGTCGGCCAGGCGACGTTGAAGTCGCCGCGGATATGCTTCGAGCTCATGACGTCGTACGCTCCGCCGTACGCCTTCCGCGTGATCACCGTGAGCTTGGGGACAGTCGCCTCGCAGTAGGCGTACAGGAGCTTGGCGCCGTGCTTGATGATTCCGCCATGTTCCTGCGCGGTGCCCGGCAAAAAACCCGGTACGTCCTCGAAAGTGACGAGCGGGATGTTGAACGCATCGCAGAACCGGATGAAGCGCGCGGCCTTGAGTGACGCGCTGATGTCGAGCACTCCGGCGAGAACGGCCGGCTGGTTGGCCACCACGCCAACGCTGAATCCGCCTATGTGCGCGAAGCCGCAGATGATGTTCATCGCGAACTCGCGATGCACTTCGTAGAACTCGCCGTCGTCGACGACACGCGTGATCACTTCGTGCATGTCGTACGGCTTGTTGGCGTTGTCGGGAACGATGTCGAGGAGGGACTCTTCGCGCCTGTTGCGCGGGTCGGTGCCGGGCCCGCGCGGCGGGTCACCGAGATTGTTCGACGGAATGAAGCGGAAGAGATCGCGAATGTGCGCCAGGCATTCGGGCTCGGAGTCGGAGGCGAAGTGAGCGACGCCCGACTTGGCTGCGTGGGTGTCGGCACCGCCAAGCTCCTCCATCGTGACATCTTCGTGCGTCACCGTCTTCACGACGTTCGGTCCTGTCACGAACATGTACGACGTCCCACGCACCATGTACGTGAAATCGGTAATCGCGGGTGAGTACACGGCGCCACCCGCGCACGGACCGAGAATCGCCGAGATCTGCGGAATGACGCCCGAGGCGAGCGTATTGCGAAGAAAAATCTCCGCGTAACCGCCGAGTGAGACGACGCCCTCCTGGATGCGCGCTCCGCCCGAGTCGTTGAGGCCGATCACCGGCGCCCCGTTTCGCATCGCCAGGTCCATGATCTTGACGATCTTTTCGGCGAACGATTCCGAGAGGGAGCCGCCAAACACCGTGAAGTCCTGCGAGAAGACGTAGACGAGCCGGCCGTCGATCTTCCCGTGCCCGGTGATGACACCGTCACCGTAGAACTTCTGCGCCTCGAGCCCGAAATCGGTCGAGCGGTGGACTACGAAACGGTCGAGCTCGACGAACGAGCCCTCGTCGAGCAGGAGCTCGAGTCGCTCGCGTGCGGAAAGCTTGCCCTTTTCGTGTTGCGTCTGGAGTCGCGCCTCGCCGCCGCCCAGCTCGGACTCGGCGCGCCGGCGCTCCAGAAGGTCCAGCTTGTCTCGCATCGTCATTGGAGCGAAAAGCTAACTCTCTGTGGAATGGGCATCTAGCGCCGCTCCGGATGGGCTCAGCGAAGCCGCCCCGGCGAGCACCCAGAAAACTGTGGCGAGTCGTGCGGATATGCCCCAGGTTAGCGAGGGTCCTGGAACCTCGAACACGAGGAGGCGCACATGTCACTCAAGGGAAAGCACGCGCTCGTTACAGGTAGCTCTCGTGGAATCGGCCGGGGCATAGCGCTCAAGTTCGCGGAGAACGGCGTCAAGGTGGCGATCCATTACGTGCAGAACGAGGCGGCGGCCAAGGACACGCTTGCAAAGGTGCGCAAGCTTGGGAGCGACGGTTTCATCGTTCAGGCGGATGTGACCAAGCCGGAGGAGATCAAGAAGATGTTCAAGAGAGTCGCCGAGGAATTCGGCGGGCTGGACATCTTCGTCAGCAACGCGCGCCCCGAAGCCGCCGCTTTCTTTCAGGGGCCGCTGGACATCACTCTCGAACAATGGGACGCCGCCTTCGACTCTCAGGCGAAGGCGTTTCTGATCGGAGTCAGGGAAGCTATTCCCTTGATGAAGAGCGGCGGGAAGATCCTCGCCATCACGTACGCCGAAGGCAGCCGCACCGGCGGACTTCAGCCCTGGGTCGGAATGGGGTCTGCGAAAGCCGCCCTCGAATCTCTCGTGCGCTACTTCGGAGTGGGGCTCGCGAAGCGGGGGATCACCGTGAACGCTATCAGCCCGGGGTGGACCGAGGACAGCGTTCTCAATTCGCTTCCGCAACAGGTGCAGGATCTCATCACCAACTGGCACGTCCGTGGTTGGACGCCGATGGGGAGACTGGGAACACCGGCCGATGTTGCGCGGGTGGTGGGACTCTTTTGCTCGGAGGATGCCGACTGGATCACGGGACAGGTCATTTACGCCGACGGGGGCGCGTCGCTGATGAACCCGGAGGTACCTACCGAGATTCAGATAGGCTAGGGCGGCGCGCGCATTGCTATCGTTCCGTTGGTATTGATAGCATTAAGCCAACCCGTCCGACTTGACTCCACCACGAAGAAGGTCACGCAAGCCGCGTAAGCGCGGTGCACGCCGTCCCCCGCAGCAGCACACATCGCTGCCGACGAGCCGCAACGCGTACATGGAGACGCGCCAATGGCTGCTCGACCGGCACGGACCCGTGTGCGCGTACTGCGAGCGTCGCGTGAGCTCGAGGACGATCACGATGGATCACGTGACGCCGCGAAAGGGCAAGACGGCGTACGATCGACGCGACAACCTCGTCCTCGCGTGCCCGGCGTGCAACGCCCTAAAGGCCGATCAGCCATTTCTCGCGTTCCTGCTGGCGCGACGGGCACGCGCCGCGAGCCTGGTGCGTTACGGAGGCCACTTGAGTCCGATGCTGCTTGACCTGGCGAGAGAGATTGCGGGACCGGAGGCGTCGGCGCGTGCGGAGCGTCTCTCGGACCCCGACTACCCCTACCTGGACTAAGAGCCCGTCGGCTCCAGCTCGCCGGTCGTTGGAGCAGCTTCGTCGGCGCTCTCTTCCGGCGCGGGGGTTGTGGCTGCTTCCGTTTTGGGCGCGCGTTTTTCAGCGGTGCGGCGGGTCTTAGGCTTGAGTCTCGCCTTGATGAAGGCGAGCACATCCATCTCGTGCTGACGAAGCGTCGGTCCTTTCGACTTGCGCTTGTTCCAGTGGTGCTCCGGCAGCGGCGGGAGGACGGAGCCCTCCAGATACGCCTCGATCAGCACCGGGTGGATATAATACTTGCGGCAGACGCTGCGTGTGTTGCCCAGCCTTTTGGCGGTGGTGTCGACGGCCGCCACGATGTTTTTCTCCGCCTCGCGCTTGGTCTTGGCGGGACCCATCTTCCGCAGCGCTTCGGCCACGAGCATCGTCCCGGCCCAGGTGCGAAAATCCTTGGCTGTGATTTCCCGTCCGGTCACGTCCTGCAGGTATTTGTTCACATCTTCGGCGTCGACTTCCTGCCGCTTGCCATCGTCGTCCAGGTATTTGAACAGCTCTTCGCCGCGGAGCGCCTGGCATCGCTGCACGATCCGCGCGATGCGCTTGTCTGTTACCGAGACAGCGTGCTGAATCCCGCTCTTTCCACGAAACTCGAATCGAAGCTCGGATCCAACGACAGCGACATGCCGGCGGCGGAGGGTGGTAAGACCGAAAGACTTGTTGGATTTCCTGTATTCGTCAGATCCGATTCGGATCAGCGTCGTCTCCAGCAGCCACACTACGGTTGCCATGATCTTGTCGCGATCGAGTCCCTCCTTCGCGATGTCGGATTCGACGCGTTCGCGGACCTTCCACAGCACATCGCTCAGCTCGAACATCCTCTCGAACTTGGTTCCGTCCCGGTGTTTGCGAAAATGCGGGTGGTACCGGTACTGCTTGCGGCCGCGCGCATCGCGGGCCGTCACCTGGAGGTGTCCATCCTCGTGCGGGCAGATCCAGACTTCCGTCCACGCCGGGGGAATGACCAGGGACCGGAAGCGGTGGAGAGATTCCCGCGAGCGGATCGCCTCGCCATCGGGACCTATGTACGTGAAGCCACGCCCCACCCGGTGACGGCGAATTCCCGGCATCGCATCGGTAACGTACCTGAGGCCCGCGGCTGCCGCGGACCCCATGTATTCACGAGACACATCAGACTGACCCAGCTTTCCTCCTCGGACTCGCACGCACGGTGGTCACGCCTCATGCCGCGAGACGGAGAGGCGGGGCGTCGGATATGGACGAGACGAGGGCGCGGCGGCAACCTGTTTTTGGTCAGTCGGGCGCTGGAACGCGTGTATGGCCACCCGCGCACCCGCCGCGACGCAAATCTGGACCGGCACGCCCGCCGCTAATTCGGAATCGCTCAAGTGGCGAACGCGTGGTCACCCCATTCAATTTCATCGTTCAGGGCGCTCTTTTTTCCGCCCAATGGAGGCCAGATGCCCGGTTCGAAGAAGCGGAGCTCGAAGAAGCCAAGCTCCAAAAAGCCTGGTTTGAAAAGGCCCAGCTCGAAGAAGGCCAGCTCGAAGAAGCCCAATTCAAAGCATAAGATTCGTTTCCCCGGCGAATCAGAATCCTACCGCGCGGCCCGGAACAACCTGCTCGATGCCGAAATCGAGATGAGGCGAACGATCGAATCCGTCGCTGCCCAGCGACGCAAGCTTCCCATCGGGGGGCAGGTTCCCCAGGACTACATGTTCGAAGAGATTGTGGGCGAGAATGGGGAGGGAATAAAGCGGAAAGTGCGAATGTCCGAGCTATTCGCTCCGGGGAAGGACACGCTGATCCTCTACAGTTTCATGTTCGGACCGGAGATGGCAAGCGCCTGTCCGTCCTGCACCTCCATCCTCGATGGTCTGGATGGTGAGGCGCCACACGTCATGCAGCGGGTAAACCTCGCGATCGTCGCCAAGTCGCCGATCGAGCGCATCCGCGCGTGGGCCAAGGAGCGTGGCTGGCGGAAATTGCGATTCCTGTCGTCGGCTGGATCCACCTACAACCACGACTACCAGGGTGAGAACGCGAAAGGCGACCAGATGCCGGCCTTGAACGTGTTCGTCCGCCGGAACGGAAAGATTTCTCACTTCTACAACACCGAGCTGATGTTTGCTCCAGCGGATCCCGGCCAGGACCCGCGCCACGTAGACATGATCTGGCCGGTATGGAGTCTTTTCGATGTGACGCCCGAGGGGCGCGGGAAGTGGAACCCGAAGCTCTCCTACTGAATCCCCAGACCGGTCTCCGGAGTAACCGGGAGTGTGAAATAAAAGGTGCTGCCGAGCCCGACGTGGCTCTCGACCCAGATCCGGCCGTTGTGCGCTTCGACGATTCCCTTCGCGATCGCGAGCCCGAGCCCGATCCCTCGATGGTCCGACGTCTTCGCCTGCCAGAAGCGGCCGAATATGTGCGGGAGCTGCTCAGCCGGGATGCCCGGCCCGGTGTCGATCACGCCAAATCGGACTTCTCCCTCGATGTGCTCCGCGCAAACAGTGATGCGACCGGAGCGCGGCGTAAACTTTACCGCGTTCCCGACCAGATTCGACAGCACCTGCTGAACTCTCGCCGCGTCAGCCAGCACGGGCGGCAGATTGTCTTCGATGTCTGCCTCGAGTCTTATCGTGCTGCCCGCCGCCAGCGGACGCAGCATGTCGATAGTATCGTGGATGAGCGTCGCGGGCAGCTCGGGCTTCAGATCGGTCGTCAACCGCCCCGACTCCATTCGCTTCACATCCAGCAGATCCTGGATCATCCGGTTCATGCGGTCGGCAGCGCGGCGCACGATCTCTGCCTGTCTCCGCTCCTCAACCCGCTCCGGCGGAGTGGTCTCGAGCATCAGGCTGACCGCCATCGTCACCGTGTTGAGCGGGTTTCTCAGATCGTGGGCGACGACCGCGAGCACGTCGTCGCGCGCTCTGGTCGCCTGCTGCGCCTCGTGGAAGAGCCGCGCGTGCTCGACGACAATCGCCGCTCGCCTTGCCAGGTCAGCGGCGAGAGACAGATCGGCAATCTCGTAGCGGCGGCCGGATCCCGAGGTGACCAGAGTGAGCGCCCCGAGCGGCTTCCCCGAAGCAACGAGCGGCACGCAGATGAGTGACCGTGGTTCGAGTGCTTCAACAACGCGACGCTGTCCCGCTTCCGCGAAGGAAGCACGAATGAATGCGGGAGTTATGTCCGCCTCGAGGACGGGCGCGCCAGTAGCCATGACTCGCATCAAAGGATGGCGGGCGGTGAGCGCGCTTTTCGGAAACCGTGCGACTTCGCGCAGCAGCTGCGACTTGGCCGGATCGACGTGCGCTTCGCCAATCCGCTCGAAAGTGTCCTCGGCTTCAACGATGTCGAGCGCACAGTAATCCGCGAGCGCCGGCACGGCCAGCCGCACGAGGGCCGCAAGTGTCGTCTGATAATCGAATGAGGCGCTGAGAACGCGGCTCGCCTCCGCCAGCAACGAGGCTCGCTTCTGCGAATTCTCCGCCTCCGCGCGCGCTGACTGTTCCTGAACCAGCATGATCTCCTGTTCTTCCGCCCGTTTGCGCGACGTGACGTCGCGGAAGCTCCAGACGCGGCCCACGGGCACGTCATCGATCAGCTGGGCCTGCGAGTACCGCTCGAAGGTGCGCCCATCTTTCAACGTGAGAACGTCGTAGCTGGATTCTTCGGGATGGCGATACAGCTCCATCACCTTGGCCAGGAAATCGTCGGGGTTAACCAGCTTCTCGAGCGCTGCATTGATCGCTCGCTGATCGTCGCCGCAGGCGAAGACTTCGGCCGGAATCCCCCACATGTCGGCCATCTTCTGATTGAAGCTCAGGATCTTTCCCTTCAGATCGACAACCAGAATCCCGTCAGCGGTCGATTCGAGCGTGGCCCGAAGTAGAGACAGGGATCTGCTCGCTTCGGTCTGGGCATCGCGGCGCTGGGTTATGTCCTCGATGAACCCCACCAGATACAGGGGTGCTCCGGTTGCGGAACGAACGATCGACACCGTGAGGTGAACCCAGATGACGTCGCCGTTCTTCCGAATGTAGCGCTTCTCCATCCTGTACTCGGGCAGCTCGCCCGATCGGATGCGCCGGATGAACTCCAGGCTCGCCGGCACATCATCCGGGTGGGTAAGGTGCTCGACCTTGAAGTTGAGGATTTCCTCGCGCGAATAGCCGGTGATCTCACAGTAGCGCTGATTCACGGAGATCCACTGTTCATCCAGCGTCAGGTGGGTGATGCCGATCGCCGCCTGCTCGAACGTCGCCAGAAGGAGATGGCCGGGACCTCCAAGGGGGACGGCATACTCCGCCGTCCAACCTGGAACCGCGGAGGACGGCGCAAGCATCGTAGATTCTGTGGCAGACGTCGTACGCACCATGCGATCTCCAGCCTGCTGAGTTGCACACTCGGCGAGCACCCGAGCGTGGCCGCTGCTTACGGTCTAATGTCGCATTGTCTACGCTGGCGGAACAGATGGAGTTTCGTTACCTGCCCCCAACCTCAGTCAAGCTCGTTGAGTCTGCGCAGTGGGGGGATTTTCCACGCGGTCACTCCCACTACTCCGAGAGTTATCAGCCCGCCGAAGATCACGGAACGAACAGTGCCGAGCAGCTTCGCCGCGACACCCGACTCGAAGGATCCTATCTCGTTCGATGAGCCGATGAATATCTGGTTGACCGCCGATACGCGACCGAGAAGATGCGGCGGCGTACGGAGCGTGAGTAGCGTCGACCGGATCACGACGCTCACATTGTCGAGCATTCCGCTGATGAAGAGGAGCATGAGCGAGACCCAGAACCAGCGCGACAGCGCGAACAGAATCCAGCACGCACCGAAAGCGGCCACGCACATGAAAAGTATCGGCCCGGCTTTCCGCATGCGGCGATGCACGAGCAACACCGAGATGAGCACCGCACCGGCCGCCGGCGCAGCGCGCAGGATTCCCAGCCCCTGGGGACCAACGTGAAGAATCTCCGACGCGAAGATCGGAAGCAGCGCTGGCGCCCCGCCGAACAATACCGAAAAGAGGTCGAGGAGCTGAGCCCCAAGCAATTCGGGCTGGGTCATCAGGAAGCGAATCCCGACGGTGAGATTCTCACCGATCGTCATCTCCGTGACCACGGCCGGCAGGCGTGTGTACGCAATCTGCGCGAATAGAAACAGCCCGATCGCGCAGAGAACTGTTTCCACGATGTAGGCGAGGCGCGCGCCGGAGAATCCGTAGATGATTCCCCCCGCCGCCGGACCCACAACCGCTGCGAATTGCCACAGCGACGACCGCCAGGTGATCGCGTTCGTGTAGGTGTGGCGCGGCACGATCTCGGCGCCAAGCGCGGTCCGCGCCGGCTGAAGAAAGCTTCTCGCCAGTCCGCTGACGCCGACGACCGCGAAGATCGGGAGAACCGTCACGGACAGAAGCCGCCGCGCGTAGACGGTCAGCAGGAGGAGCGAAACGCCGCAGCCAAGCTGAACCCCGAGCGCGATCATTGAGAGCAGCTTTCGGTCGTGCCGATCGGCGATGTGTCCCGCGTAGAGAGCCGCCGTAATGAAAGGCAGCGCCTCGGCGAGCCCGACCAATCCAAGGGAAAGCGGATCCTTCGTGAGGGCGTACACCTGCCACGCGACGACCGTCGCCTGGATCTGGGTGCCCAGCGTCAGCGCCACCAGGCTGGCAACGTACCAGAGAAAGTTGGGGTTGCGCAGTGATACGTACGGATCGTGTCGCTCTGCCATTCCTCGTGCTTGGTGACGGAAGCCGCATGATATCGAACCGTTACCGGTCGGGCAATTATCCAGACGTAGCGCCCCGCGCTCCCCCGCGTTTTATATTGTGGCGGGGACATCAGCGCCTCGAGGAGGCAACAGTGAGTACCGCGACACCAGTAAAGGCGAGTGCGACAAGACCGGCCAAGTCGGAATTCCTCCCCTATTATGAGAGGTACATCGGGCTCGTCCCGGAGGGCGATGTGGTCTCGACGCTGACCGGCCAGATGGCCGAGACTCAGGCACTTCTTCGCGCCCTTCCGGCATCAGTCGCGACCTACCGGTACGCGCCCGAGAAATGGAGCGTAAACGAGGTCGTCGGACACATGATCGACAGCGAGCGACTCTTCGCGGGGCGCGCGCTCAGATTTGGGCGGAATGATGCGACGCCGCTTCCCGGTTTCGAACAGGACGACTACGTTCGCAACGCCACGTTCGACGCGTATCCGCTCTCCGAGCTGGCTTCAGAGTTCGAGTCGGTGCGCCAATCGACTCTGTACCTCTTCCGACACATGGACGAGGAAGCCTGGACTCGGCGCGGAGTTGCGAACAACGCGGAAGTTTCCGTCAGGGCGCTCGCTTACATCATCGCGGGACACGAGCTTCACCACCTCGAGGTTCTGCGCTCGAGATATCTTTAGAGGGTCGTGCAGTTCCTCGGGTCGCCCGACTCGAATCCGCGTTTGAACCACTCCGATCTTTGAGCTGCTGACCCGTGCGTGAATGAGTCGACGTTGATGCGGCCCGTGGCGCGCTTCTGAATCCGATCGTCTCCGACCGCGGCAGCCGCATTCAGCGCTTCGTCCACGAAATTGCAGCTGTCCGAGGACGCCTAAAAGCAAAAAACCCGCCGCCGCGGCGGTGCTACGCGACCAGAACCGCGCTCGCTCGCCAGTCTATTCCGAGAAGGGCGTTGGCAACGGTCGGATCGAAGTGACTCCCGGCCCGGCGCTTGATTTCTGCTAGAGTGTCGTCGATTCCCCACGCCGGCCGGTAGGGACGGTCGTGGGTGAGCGCGTCGAGAAAGTCTGCCGCCGCAACGATCCGTGCTTCGAGCGGAATGGCCTGACCCGAAACACGGTCGGGATAGCCCGACCCATCCCACCATTCGTGGTGACTGCGGGCGACTCGCTGCGAGAAGCGAACGAGCTCCGAACGACCTTTCGAGAGCATTCTCGACCCGATCACGGTGTGGGTCTTCATGATCTCGAACTCTTCCCCAGTGAGCGGACCTGCCTTGAGCAGAATGTTGTCCGGGATCCCGACCTTGCCGATGTCGTGCAGCGGAGCGGCGCGCTTTATCAGCTCCACCGTCGTGGCTTCGAGGCCGATCGCTTCCCCTAGGAGTGCCGAGACCTGCGCGACTCTCTTGGTGTGATTGCCGGTGTCATCGTCGCGGAATTCGACGGCGGCGGCGAGCCTCTCCAGCATCTCGAGCTGTGATTGCTCAAGCTCCTTCGTGCGCTCCGTGACCTTCAGTTCCAGCTCGGTGTTCTGGTGGCGAAGCTTTCGATAGAGGAAGCGGGTTTCAAGCAGGTTGCGGATTCTCAGCAGGACTTCCGCCGAATCGAAAGGCTTGCTCAGAAAATCCTTTGCTCCGAGCGCGAGCGCGCGGCGCTTTACCTCGGCGCTGTCGTCCGCGGTAATCATCAGCACGGGCACGTGTTCTGCCCTGCCGGCATGCGCGACGATTTCTTCCAGAACCTGGAACCCGTCCTTGCCACTCATATGAAGGTCGAGCAGAACCAGATCGGGCTTGAACTGCGTCTGAAGCCTGTGGGCGTCGACTGAATTGGTGGTCGACGCAACATCCTCGTAACCGGCGCTGGCCAGGATTCGCTCGAGGAGATGGACGTTCTCTTCCTGGTCGTCGATGATGAGGATGCGCCCCAGCTTGCCAGGCGCTTGAACCTTGGTCCGCGACACCTTGGTCTTGGGCATTTAAGCGGAGGCCGTAGCGGGCTTGCTCAGTACCGCGCGTACGGCGGCACGAAGCGCTTCGGCCGTGAACGGTTTCTGCAGAAAATCTGTCTCTGACTTCTGAATTCCTCGACGCAGTATCTCGTTGTCGGTGTAGCCCGACATGAACAGGACTCTCAGCCCGGGGCTCAGCTCGTGGATCTCGTCGACCATCCCTCGTCCGCCCAGCGTCGGCATCTCGACGTCGGTGAGGATCAGATCTATCTCGCCCACTTGTTCGGCGGCAATGCGAAGCGCCTGAGCGCCGTCGGATGCTTCGAGAACGTGGTAACCGGCTTCAGTCAGGATCCGTTTCCCGAGCTTGCGCAGCGCCTTCTCGTCATCGACAAGGAGAATGGTCTCGCGGCCGGTCGGCTTCCCGTGCTTCAAGCGTCTGACTTTTCGCGAATTCGCCCCAGCTGACTCGCGTTGCGCGGTCTCTTCTCCCGACTCCTTCATCGGAGAGCCCGGAAGCGGAACCGAGCTGGTGCCTCGATCGAGGCCGGTGGATTGCGGCAGAACTCGCCGGCTTGTCAGCAGCAGGTTCTTGGTGATTGCTTCCGCACGTTCGGCGGCCAGACGAATGTCGACGGCTTCCTGTGTCGAGAGCTTCGCGTCGCCAAGACTCGACTCGATGAGATCCGCGTTCATGCGAATGACGGTGAGAAGATTGTTCAGCTCGTGCGCTCCGCGGCTCGCCAGGTCGGCGAAGGTGTGAAGCTCCTGGGTTCTGACGGCGAGGGTCTCCTCGACCGGGCGCCCAGCGGTGAGGTCTTCAATCGCGAGGAGCACCGTAGCTTCGGCGGGATTTGCGGAGGGAACAAGGCGCGCGCTCAGCCAAAGGACGCCGCGGCCGCCTTCCTTGTCGTCGTGGACCAGATCGAAGTGATCCGACTGCGGCTCACCGCTGAGTACGATCTCGAGCATTGGGCGCAGCTTTTCGTCCCACGCCCTTCCGCCGAGCTCATAGACCTTGTGGCCGACGCATTCCGCGGGGGCCAGGCGAAACATGGTATAGAATGCTTTGTTGGCCGCGCGCACGCAGAGCTGGGAGTCGAGAACCAACAGCGCTTCGCCTGGGGCAGAGGAGCTAATCATTCATGCGATGAGGCAGTGAGGAATGGCACACAGTCCGACCCTAGTAGGACGACCCGGGCAGTGTTGAGTATCGGAAGGCTTTTGGACGGTTTTGGGCAAAAAAAACCCGCGCATGGAGTGCGCGGGTTTTCCCTTAGTCTTTCCGTTACGCCGGCTCTTCCACGAACGAGTCGGGCGGCGTCGGAATCGGATCCGACAGGTTGTAATCGTCGGTCTCCATCGGAATGACCTTTGACGGCGTCTCGGGCCGCGGCGGCTGCTCCGCCGGAATTCCGGTGACCGCCAGAACGATGCGGCGATGGATCGGATCGACTTCTAGAACTCTGAGATCCAGATTCATCGTCTCGTAGACGATGTCCGCCGGGCTGTTTACCGGTTGGCCGAAATTGAGCTGGCTCACCGGAACGAAGCCTTCGATGTCGTTGCCGATATCGACGACCACGCCCTTGTCCATCAATCTCACGACCTTGCCTTTCAGCTCGGTCCCGACCGGATAAGTCTCGCCGATACGGAGCCACGGATCCTCGGTCGCCTGCTTGAGGCCAAGCGAGATGCGCTTGTTCTCAGCATCGACGTTCAAAATCACGACGTCAACCGAGTCACCCTTCTTCACGACTTCCGAAGGATGCTGCACGCGCTTGGTCCATGACATGTCGGAGATGTGGATCAGTCCGTCGATGCCTGGCTCGATCTCGACGAAGGCGCCAAAGCTCGTGAGGTTTCGAACCTTGCCGTTGAGACGCGTGCCGACCGGATACTTCTCCGGCAACATCATCCACGGATCCTGCTCCGTCTGCTTCATGCCGAGCGAGATCTTCTCCTCGTTCGGATCGACCTTGAGCACGACCGCTTCGATCGCTTCACCGATCGACACCAGCTTCGACGGGTGGCGCACATTGCGCGTCCAGCTCATCTCGCTGATGTGAACGAGTCCCTCGATACCCGGCTCCAACTCGATGAACGCGCCGTAGTT